>JAZONP010000058.1:0-1672 GCA_045654565.1 Bacteroidaceae bacterium | reverse complement strand
GTCGTACCTTTGCAGTGAGTGATGCCAGCCGAAGAGAAGATAGCCGCTGGCAAAGAATGAAAAGATAGAAATTATGCAAGAGATACTCAACCTCATCCATGAGATGTCGCCCTACCTGTTGTTAGGTTTCGGCATAGCCGGTGTGATGCACACCTTCGTTCCCACCCGTCTTTATCACCGCTACCTCTCGGGGCGCGGTTTCCGTTCGGTGCTCTATGCCGCAGCGCTGGGTGTTCCCCTACCCTTGTGTTCGTGCGGCGTGTTGCCCACCGCCATGTCGCTCCGTCGTGAAGGAGCATCCAAGGGAGCCACCACCTCGTTCCTCATCGCTACTCCGCAGACGGGTGTCGACTCCATCGCTGCCACCTACTCGCTCATGGGCCTCCCATTTGCCATTATTCGCCCCATAGCAGCCCTTGTAACGGCGTTGATGGGCGGTATGCTGGTCAACCTCTTCGATCGCGACAAAGAGGCCGCAGAAGGCTCCGTACAGGCCGAGGCTTCTACGGGTACTGATGCTCCTCGCCTCACCTTGAAGGAAAAGTTCCTCGGTGCCCTACGCTATGGCTATGTAGAGATGATGCAGGACATCGGCCGCTGGCTCGTGCTGGGACTCCTCGTGGCCGGTATCATCACCGTGGCTGTGCCCGACGGCTTCTTCGCCACCTTTGCCCACCGTCCACTCCTGGGCATGCTGCTCGTGCTGGCCTGCTCCATACCGATGTATCTGTGTGCTACGGGCTCCATACCTATTGCCGTGGCGCTGATGCTCAAGGGGATGACTCCCGGCACCGCACTGGTGCTCCTTATGGCAGGTCCTGCGGTCAATGTAGCCTCGGTGCTCGTCATCCACAAGGTGCTGGGCCGACGCACGCGTTGGCTCTACCTCGCAGCCATCGTGAGCGGTGCACTGGCCTTTGCCCTCGGCATCGACTATCTGTTGCCGCGTGAATGGTTTACCGAGAGCCTCACGATGCTCCACGGAGCGTGCCACAGCGATGGGACATCGTGGTTCAACCTCCTCTGCACCATCGTGCTACTCCTCCTCTTAATCTATGCCCTTATCAGCCGTCTGCGAGGCTCTCAGCGCTGCGGTTGCTCCTCAGGGTGCAGTGACGATGCCTGTGGCTGTTCCGACGACGATACGCCGCACCATTGCTCTTGCGGAGGAGCGTGCCACGAGGAGACTTCATGCTGCAATGCCGACGCTGCGCCTCAGGTGCAGACATTCACCGTCATCGGTATGCGATGCAATCACTGCTGCAACAATGTTGTCCGCGCCATCAGCACCCTACCCGACACCGAGAATGTAGATGCCGACCTCGCCAGTGGCCTCGTCACCGTGACGGGCTCTACCCCCACCGAAGAGATTGTCCGCACCATCGAGGCTTTGGGCTTTGAGGTGAAGAAAGAGGGATAAAAGGGGATTTGGGCTGAGGTGTCGGTATTTGCTTGTAATTCGCTGTATTATTGATAAATAAAGACCGACACCCCCACACTGGGGTGTCGGTCATAGAAGAAGATTGTTTTCTGTAAATCAACATTATTATCTCAAACTATTTATCCTTCTTACCCGCTTTGGTAGTTACAACGACTACCCCATTGCGACCTCTTGCTCCGTATGACTTGGCTTCTTTAGAACCTGGTTTGAAGATCTCCATGCTGGCAAACT
>JAZONP010000057.1:0-14829 GCA_045654565.1 Bacteroidaceae bacterium | reverse complement strand
CTTGGTGGTATATCCCGACAAGATAAAATACGTGGCCATATAACCTGTGGCTAATAATTTCAGTAGCTTAGCGAATGCTATGGAGAAAGGGGAATGAGTCGCTATAACTAATATTATTCCCAATCCCTTCAAAGAGTCAATCCATTGATATCTCATAGGTTGTATGCGTATCGTGTTTGACTCTTCACTCTTTACTATGATACTTGATAAGTCCTTCCATGGGGCTTTGCAGGATGGTGCCCAGCTCCATGCCGAGGCTTTCGGCTGCCTCTTTGAGTTCGGCGGGGAAGGCGTTGGCGATGGAGCCAACGAAGTGGATGGGGAGCCAAGGACGACGGTATTGCTTGACGTTGCGCACGAAGAAGTCGGTGAAGCTCTCGACCAACAACTTGTGCACCTCGGATACCTCGCGATGTTTCGAGAGGAAGGGGGTGAGGCTAGCCAAGAAGCGGTTGGCCAGGGGCTGACGGTATACCTTCTCCAGGATGATCTCTTGGGTGAGGTTGTACTCGGCGAGAAACTCGTCGCGTAAGGGCTCGGGAAGCTGGTTCTTGAGGCAGTCGCCCACAAGACGGCGGCCCAGTACGGCGCTGCTACCCTCGTCGCCAAGGATATAGCCGAGGGGGGGGATGTTGGCGGTGATTTCCTTACCATTGTAGAGGCATGAATTGGAGCCGGTGCCAAGGACACAGGCGATGCCCTCCTCGTGTCCGCACAGGGCACGGGCAGCTCCTAACAAGTCACTATGGATGGTGACATCCTTGGTGCCAAGCACCTTGAACAGGGCTTCCTTGATGCGGTTGCAGGCGGTCTCGTTGGCACAGCCGGAACCGTAGAAGGTGATGTGTAGCTGTGAACTTTGGGCTTCGAACTGGGGGAGGAGCTCTTCGCGGAGCACCTCTTCGATGGCCTCCTCGGTTTGGTGATAGGGGTTGATGCCCTGTGTCTGTATGTTCTGTAGTACGGCGCCTTGGTTGCAAAGGCACCAGTCGGTCTTGGTAGATCCGCTATCGGCTATGAGTAACATATGGGGTTGTGAGTTTAGTGTTTAACAACTTCGTTGTTGAGCTTTGGCTGCGCTCGCTGAGCGATTTGTAAGTGCACTTACATCGCGCTCGCTGGCACAAACCTTAGTGTTTAGAGTTTAGTGTGTCATCCTGAACAGAGTGAACCTTTAGGTCGCTGGCCCGGAGGGGAAAAGCAAGGATCTCGCAGTGTCTCATGAGAATGTCTTTATTGTCCCAGCGCGAGATTTTTCGCTATGCTCAAAATGACACTCTTCGTGGTTTTCGTTTTCGTCCGCGTCGGCATCACGGTTTTCGTCTTCGTTTTCGTTTTCGTTTTCGTCTTCGTTAATCTTTAACCGTATAAGGGCGACAAGTCTCACTCCTCTGGGGGAGATAAACCTCCCCTTCGTCGCAACCGACGCTTTCATACCGCGTCGGCGTTAATCGTTAATCGTATCTTCTGTTCGCGGTGTTCGAGGATGATGCGTACGCCATACTTCTCGCTGAGGTGGGCGGCAAGGTGCTCGGCCGAGTAGACGGAGCGGTGCTGGCCACCGGTGCATCCGAAGCTGACCATCAGGTTCTTGAACCCGCGCGAGAGGTATTTCTCCACCGAATAGTCCACGATGCTATACACATGGGTAAGGAACTCCTGCATGGCCTCCTCTTTGTCGAGGAAGGTGATGACGGGCTCGTCGCATCCCGTGAGCTGCTTGTACTCGTCGTAACGTCCGGGGTTGTGTATGGCGCGGCAGTCGAAGACGAAGCCACCGCCATTGCCACTGGGGTCTTCGGGGATGCCCTTGCGGTAGGAGAAGCTGGTGATGGGCACCGTGAGCTCTGTGTCTTCCTGGTGGGGGGGGAAGAGGGGGAGCGTGGTCATCTCGCGCAGCATTGCGGTGAGGTGGGGGAGGTCGGCAAAAACGTTTTCGGCAAGCAGGGCTCGTAGGTTGTCGATGGCCATGGGGATGCTTTGTACGAAATGTGCCTTGCGCTCATAGTAGCCACGGTAGCCGTAGGCGCCGAGCACTTGGAGTGTGCGGAAGAGCACGAAATAGTGAAGGCGGTGGCGGAACGTAGCCTCGTCGAACGAGCGGTAGCGCTGAGCCGAACTCAGGTACTCGCCGATGAGCTCCTCGCGCATGGCGGGGCTGAAGCGAGCACGGGCTTGCCATAGGAACGACACGAGGTCGTACTCTATAGGGCCGCGTCGTCCTCCCTGGAAATCGATGAGCCAGGGCTTTCCGTCGCGTATCATCACGTTGCGCGACTGAAAGTCGCGATACATGAAGCAGCCGTCGTTTTCTTTCAGGAGTGTTGTGGCCAAGCGGTAGAAGTCGTCTTCGAGTTGCTCCTCATCGAACTCCATGCCTGTGGCCTTGAGGAAGCAGTACTTGAAGTAGTGGAGGTCCCACTGTATGCCGCGGTGGTTCAGTTCGGGTGAGGGATGGCACTTGGTGAAGTCGAAGTCCTCGGCAGTTTTCCACTGCACATCGGGGAGTAGGCGCATCACGCTACGCAGCAGTTCGATGTCTGTGTCGCTATACTCTCCACGGCGCTTTGCCTCCATCAACAGTTCGAAGAGCGATGTGTCGCCCAAGTCCTCTTGCAGGTAGCGCATATGGTCATCATCGATGGCATAAACCTCAGGTGCGGGAAGCCCCTTGCTATGCATCTGACGGGCAATGGCGATGAATGCCTCGTTCTCGTCGGATGAGGTTCCTATAGCGCCTATCAGCGATCTGTCGCTAGTAGAAAGCCTGTAGTAGCGACGAGGCGAACCAGCAGGAGTGAGTTGCTGGCATCTTTCTGCCTTGCGACCGGTATATTGATGAAAAAGTTCTTGTAGCTTTTGCATAAATACAAAGTTTGTTGCGAAGGTACGAAAAGCGAGCGAAAACACCAAGCTCGCTTGAGTGTTTTTTCGGCGAGCGCAACGTATCCTCGCTGCGGGCAAGGTACGAAAAGCGAGCGAAAACAGAGCGAAAACAGAGAGAAATACGAGTATTTCTTTTTGTTGAGTGAGGCAGAGGTTCAATTTTATTAAGCTCGCTTGAGTGTTTTTTCAGCGAGCGCGGAGTATCCTCGCTTCAGGCAAGGTACAAAAAACAAGCGAATAATTAGGAGGGTGATACGAAAAAGTTTTATTGTTTTCGATAATTCGAAAAAATGCACTAACTTCGCTCTTCATATGACACTCAATTTGCGTGACCTACATATAGGATATGCAGAGGATGCTGGTCGGCACATTGTAGCCGAGGCACTTAATGCTTCGCTCTCATCGGGGGCGTTGGCTTGCCTTGTAGGTGCCAATGGAGTTGGCAAGAGTACGCTGATGCGTACCTTGTCGGGCTTTCAGACAGCGCTGCGTGGCGAGGTGCGTATCGATGGTAGATCGCTGGATGAGTATACCTCGCGTGAATTGTCAGAGAGGGTAGGTGTGGTGCTTACCGAGAGGGAGAGTACGCCTGACCTTACCGTAGAGGAGGTTGTGGCGATAGGCCGCATACCATATACCAACTTCTGGGGTAAGTTGAGGGCTGCCGACCGTCGGGCGGTGGATGAGGCTATCGCTCAGGTGGGCATAGACGCTCTGCGACACAAGAAGATTGGTCGTGTGAGTGATGGTGAGCGGCAGAAGGTGATGATTGCTAAGGCACTGGCTCAGCAGACGGGCATCATCCTGCTTGATGAGCCTACGGCATTCCTCGACTATGGCAGCAAGGTGTCAGTGATGAGGCTGTTGCGTCGGTTGGCTCACGAACAGGGCAAGGTGATACTGCTCTCGACGCACGACTTGGAAATTGCTTTCCAAACGGCCGACGAGGTGTGGATATTGCGACACGATGGCTTGCAGACGGGTACGCTTGATGCCTTAGAGCGGCGAGGTGCCGTGTCGGACTTCCTGGCCGCGAGCGGACTCCGCTATGATCAGGAGCATAGGAGGATTGTTTTCGTTTAGTGTTTAGAGTTTAAAGTGTAGTGTTTAGAGTTTAGTGTCATCCTGAGCGCAGCGAATGGATCCCGCGCAGGGACTCTGCGAGATTTTTCGCTTTGCTTAAAATGACAAAGATATTAAGTTTATTGATTCAGAATTCATCATCCAAAATTAAAATATCATGTTTTCAGGAATAGTAGAAGAATGTGCCACTGTGGTGGGCATCGTGAGAGAACAGGAAAACTTGCACCTGACACTCAAGTGCAGTTTTGTGGACGAACTGAAGATTGACCAGAGCGTGGCGCACAATGGAGTGTGTCTCACGGTGGTGAGTCTCGAGAATGGCACCTATACGGTGACCGCCATGAAGGAGACTATCGAGCGTTCAAACCTTGGCCTGCTGCAGGTGGGCGACGCGGTGAATGTGGAGCGCAGTATGGTAATGAATGGCAGACTCGACGGACATATTGTGCAGGGACACGTCGATCAGACGGCCGTGTGCACCAAGGTGGAGGATGCTGAGGGTAGCTGGTACTACACCTTCAAGTATGCGTTCGACAAGGAGATGGCCCGTCGCGGATATTTTACCGTAGACAAGGGCTCAGTGACGGTCAACGGCGTTAGCCTCACCGTGTGCAACCCTACGGCCGACACCTTCCAGGTGGCTATCATCCCCTACACCCACGACAACACCAACTTCAACGCCATCCGCGAAGGCAGCGTGGTGAATATCGAGTTTGATATCATCGGTAAGTATATGGCGCGTATGGTGGCGCTGAGTGAGTAGAGATATTGACGACAGACAACGGACTACAGACAACAGACTCCATTCGGACTGATGCAATACAATCGTGTAGCAAGACTGATGTCTGTTGTCCGTTGTCCTTTGTCCTTTGTCTGTTGACTGTTGTCTGTTGACTATAAACTAAACATTGCCGCCGTCCACTCCTTTTCCATGCGGTGGCTCACGTAACGGAGGCCGAGGCGTTCTGCTTCGGCCTTTATCATAGGCAGGTCACTCTCGTAGAAGCCGCTGAAGTAGATGTGTCCGCCCTCGTTCATGCGGGCCACGTAATACTGCATGTCGGCGAGTAGGATGTTGCGGTTGATGTTGGCTATGATGACATCGAACGGACCTTCTGTGGCAAGCGAGGTGGCATCGCCTTGGAACACCTTGATGTTGTCAATATGGTTGAGCGCGAGGTTGTCGATGGAGTTGTTCACGCACCACTCGTCGATGTCGATGGCGGTGAGCGTTGAGGCTCCGCGCATCGAGGCCAGGATGGCAAGGATAGAGGTGCCGCAGCCCATGTCGAGCACCGTCTTGCCCGTCAGGTCAGAGTCGAGCAGGTAGCTGATGATGAGGCGTGTGGTCTGGTGATGTCCTGTGCCGAAGGCCATCTGGGGATTGATGATGATGTCGTAGTCGGCCTTCGGGTAGTCCTTGTGGAAAGTGCTGTGGATGACGCAGCGGCTGTCCACCACGATGGGCTCAAAGAAGTGCTTTTCCCACTCTTCGTTCCAGTCCTTGTCCTCCATTTCCTCGGCAGTGAAGGTGATGGTGATATCTTCCATGGGGAAGTCGGCGAGGATGGCTTGCAGTGTCTCCTCGTTGTAGAGGTGGGCAGGGACGTAGCCGATGGTGCCGTCGGGCGACTCTACGAAACTTTCAAAACCTTGTTCCATAGCCAATGCGGCAATAATATCGTTAGCGGTTTCGCTCACGGGGCTTACGGTGAAGCTGACTTCGATGTATTTCATATTGTTTTGTTTTTTAGGGTCAACAGACAACAGACAACAGACGACTGACAACAGACAGACTTTGCGAGATGCTTGTTTTCTCTTTGTCTGTTTTCGTTATCGTCTTCGTTATCGTTGCAATTTAATTGCTCTCGCAGCAAAATTACGCTTTTTTAGGGATTCTCCCCACAAATGATAGGGAAAATCCTCCATCTTGGTCGTTTTTATCTTGTATCTTTGTAACGTGAATCAAAGAATATATAAATAAGGATATGAAAAGAATAGTATTGATGGCTTTGGTGGCGGTCGGGATCGTAGGTTCTGCATCGGCACAGCGCGACGACTTGTATTTCGTTCCCAAGAAGAAAAAGGTGGTGGAGCAAGTAGTGGAGCCAGAGGAGTCTACCCAGCAGG
The DNA here is from genome assembly GCA_045654565.1 of Bacteroidaceae bacterium. Classification (GTDB taxonomy): domain Bacteria; phylum Bacteroidota; class Bacteroidia; order Bacteroidales; family Bacteroidaceae; genus UBA1189. Next base: position 8,730 of record JAZONP010000057.1, on the reverse strand, counting down.
TAGAGGAGAAGGTCCTTTCCGTAGCTACCGTGCCTGCCAAGCAACTCGAGATAGATGAGGATGCTTACAACCGCCGTGGCTCGTACCTTACTGACGAGGGCGATGCTGTGTCGGAGTTTGCCATGAACGATGATGGCTTTGTGCTCATTACCGAAGAGGGCGACACGATGTGGATGAATACCGACACCTTGCGTCTTACCCGTGTGACCGATGGTGAGGGATGGGTGAACGGCTTCGATGGTAGCGACTCGGACTACGAGTATGCCATGCGCATCATTCGCTTCCGCAATCCTCGCTATGCCATCCCCGTGAGCAGTCCGCTCTATTGGGATGTGGTGTATGGCGGTTCCCTATGGCCCAGCTGGGAGTGGAATATCTATGATGATGGCATGTATGCCTATGTGTTTCCCACACGAAGCAACTGGTACTATTGGGACTATAGGATGAGTTATTCCTACGGCTGGAATTATCATTGGGGATACCCCTATAGCCCTCACTGGGGTTCTCATTGGGGGTATTATTCAGGCTATCACTACGGTCATGTATGGTATGATCCTTGGTTTAATCCCTATTTCTACGATTATCATCCAGGTTGGCATCACGGACATCACCACCATGCCCACTATCCTCACTTCGGTGCTGGCAAGCCGGGTTGGGGTGGAGGAGGACCTACAGCGTTCCCCAATCATCGCACATCAGCTGCAGCCTCTACACGCCGTGAGTCGTTGCCAGGTGGTGCTGTGGCCTCTTCAAGTACACCACGTACGGGTACATCTTCAAGTCGTGTAGGTGGCGGGACGGAGCGCAGCTCATCGGTGCGTGTGGTTACAGGCCGCACAGGGGCAACCGTCGGTACTGGTACAGTGCGCTCATCGAGTGGCGTTCGCTCAGGTGTAAGTGATGAGGTCGTTCGTCGCAGCACAGGTTCCTCTTCGGTAAGTCGTAGCTCATCGAGCAGTTCACGAGGTGGTTACTCTAGTGGCTCATCAAGCATGTCACGCAGCAGTGGTTCTACCTCTTCGTATAGCCGTCCGAGCAGCACACGCAGCACCTCCTCCTCATCAGTGAGTCGTGGCAGTTCGCGTAGCGGTAGCAGTTACTCAAGTGGCTCGTCGAGCAGTTCTCGCAGTTCTTACAGCGGCAGTAGCTCATATAGCAGTGGCTCTTCGCATAGTTCCTATAGCGGTGGTAGCTCCTATAGCAGTGGTGGCTCGCGTAGCGGTGGTTCATATGGCGGTGGAAGCAGTAGCTCACGCAGTGGTGGCAGTGGCCGTAGGTAGTTAAAGTGGAAAGTGGAAAGAAGAAAGATGAAAATTGCGAGTGAGCGAGTGGGCGGAAATTCATTTACGCACAAAGCGAGCGTAGCAACTTCGACGAAGTCAAAGTGAAAACCAACTCCTAACTCCTAACTAAAAAAACTCTAAACAAGAAAACATTATGAAACGCAACAGACTATTTCTCCTTGCAGCCCTGCTCCCCGCGTTGGCAATGCAAGCACAGACATCATACGAGGCAGCAGCGCTGCTCGACACAGACCTTAGTGGTACGGCTCGTTACGTTGGTATGGGAGGTGCCATGAGCGCCCTCGGTGCCGATATGAGCACGATGGCTACGAACCCCGCTGGTACGGCGCTCTATCGTAGTTGGGATGTAGCCTTCTCGTTCGGCGCGAATGGGGTGGAGCAGCTTACGAAGTCTAATTCGGATCGTGGCCGTTCGTTCAAGGCCTACGGCTCATTTGATAATGCAGGTTTCGTGATTGCCAGTAAGATAAGCAATGATGATGCTTTGCGCTTTGTCAACTTCGGATTCAACTACCGCAACGTGAAGCGTTACAATGGCAAGATGGGCATGGCCTCCAACCTAGGTGGCTATTTCTCGCAGACGGGTCAGATGGCCTGGCAGGCATGGGAGAATGTTGGTGCTATTGATTACACCTACTTTGATCCTAATTCGTCTCATAATCTCTACGACTATAATTACTTCAAGAATGAGAGTTACGGTTGGCTGACGCTGCTTGGCGCTTATGCTGACCTCATGGGATTGTATGCCGTCGAAGATGAGAATGGTAACATCCTATATGATGAAGAAGGAAATGTGGTAGAGGACTATTGGTATACAGGAAGTAACTATGGCAACTATAGCGAAGTGCTAAGCGGAGGTATTGATGCTTATGACTTCAATCTCTCATTTAATGTCTTCGATGCTGTGTATCTTGGTGCTACATTCACTTTGTATACTGTAGATCGACAGCTTGAGTCAAACTATTCAGAGGTGTTCGATGGTGGTAATTATACGTTGGAGAATTTCTATCGCACCACTGGCAAAGGCTTTGATCTGAAGTTAGGTGCCATCTTGCGTCCGTTCTCAGAGTATTCTTTCCGTGTAGGTGTGTCGGCTACTACGCCTACCAGATATACCCTACGTGACTATAACTCGGCAATCATCAGTTCGCACTTCTCCAATGGTAATAATTGGGAGTTGGATACCTATAGCAAGGATGCCTTTGGAGGAGATTGCTATACCGACTACACGATGGTTGCTCCGGCCAAGGTGAATGTGAGTATGGGTGGTACCATTGGTACATCGCTTGCGCTCGGTGCTGAGTATGAGTATATGAACTATGGTGCAACGAAACTCTATTATGATGGCGGCATGGAGAATACAGATATGAACACGCATACGAGTGAGAACTTCAACGAGCTGCACACCCTTCGTCTGGGTGCCGAGAAGACCTTTGGCTCTTTCTATACCCGTCTCGGTTATAACTTGCAGACTGGTGGCTACAAGAAGGATGCCTGGAAGATGATTCCTATCAATTCCGTGCAGACCAATACGGCGTATGCCAACATCAAGTCGACACAGAACTTCACTTGCGGTGTGGGCTTCCATGGTGACACCTTCTATGTGGATGCGGCATTGCTTTATAGCTTGCAGAAGTCTGACTTCTATCCCTTTGAGAACATAGAATTGCAAGCCACTTCCGTTAGCCGTAATCTCTTCAAGGGTATGATGACTTTGGGCGTGAGATTCTAAGCGAGATTAATAGAAGCATTGAGTGAGTAGTTCCTGAGAAGGGGGCTACTCATTTTTTTTGGTAATACAATATCCTATGTTTATTTTTAGGAGATAATATAGCAGTTGTCCACCAACACTAAAATCTCATCGATGGTGTCATCCCGACAAAGCAAAGCGCCGAGGGATCTCGCGCAGGGACTTTTCCAGGACACCTGGCGAGATGTTTCACTTCGTTCAACATGACACGAACTGCGTTTTGGACAACTGCTATATCATTACCTATTTTTATGTAGGGTAGACGCATTAGAATACTCTCGCACAAATGATTGATTTTCATACAGAGCTGTGTGGGGATAATACATTGATTATATGAGAATAGGGAATATAATCTCCATGAATATTTCTGATACGTCTGCCCTGATTCTTATGCGGTGTATGTGTGTGAACTCGTGTATTGTGGGGGTGTAAAATTATTTACACCGAAAGTGCGTAAAACTTGCTTATAATGATGAAACTTTAGAATAAAAGTCAAAGCATTTTAGAGTTTGAAATAAAAAGCGTACTTTTGTGTTTAGATGTAAAAATGCAGGTAAGATGATGATGGACGAAACGAGATATACAGCCTTCTTCACCTCCGAGGAGTTGGCGTTGAAGGGCGACCTTGAAACCCGATTGTGCGAGTTGGTGGGCGAGAGCCTGCGTGAAGATGATATGCAACGTATCGAGGCGTTGCTTGTCGAAGCCGTCGAGAATGATCGTCTCAGTCGCGACAGCTTTGGTCTCAACCCCATCATCAATAATCTACAGACCGCCATCATCGTGGTCGATGAGATGGGTATGCGCCGTGCTGCTGTGGTGAGTATCCTGTTGCACGATGTGGCCAAGAGCGGCCATCTGAGCATCGAGGAGATAGGCAAGCAGTTTGGTTCCGATGTGGCCGGTATTCTCCGTGGTCTCGTGCGCACCGCCAGCCTCTATGAGAAGAACCCCACCATCGAGTCGGAGAACTTCCGCAACCTCCTGCTCTCCTTTGCCGAGGATATGCGTGTCATCCTTATCATGATTGCCGACCGCGTCAACACGATGCGCCAGATCAAGGATGTCGACAACGACGAGGCACGCCTCAAGGTGTCAGGCGAGGCAGCCTACCTGTATGCCCCCTTGGCACATAAGTTGGGCTTGTACAAACTGAAATCCGAATTGGAGGACCTCTCGCTCAAGTACATGCAGCACGACATGTACTACCATATCAAGGAGAAGCTCAATGCCACCAAGGCTGCCCGCGATAAGTACATCGCCGCGTTCATCGAGCCCATCGAGAAGAAGCTCGCTGCTGCAGGCCTCAAGTGCCACATCAAGGGCCGTACGAAGAGCATCCACTCCATCAGCCAGAAGATGAAGAAGCAGAAGACCAACTTCGAGGGTATCTACGACCTCTTCGCCATCCGCATCATCCTCGACTCCGAGTATGAGAAGGAGAAGCAGGAGTGCTGGGCGGCTTACTCCATCGTCACCGACATGTACCAGCCCAACCCCAAGCGTTTGCGCGACTGGCTCTCCATCCCCAAGAGCAATGGCTACGAGTCGCTCCACACCACGGTGATGGGTCCTGAGGGCAAGTGGGTGGAGGTGCAGATACGTACCGAGCGCATGGACGACATTGCAGAGCGCGGTCTGGCAGCCCACTGGCGCTACAAGGGCGTGAAGAGCGAGACGGGCCTCGACGAGTGGCTCACAAGCATCCGTGAGGCCCTTGAGCATAGCGATGATGACGGCCTCGAGTTGATGGACCAGTTCAAGATGGACCTCTACAAGGACGATGTATTCGTCTTCACTCCCAAGGGCGACCTCTTCAAGTTGCCTCAGGGAGCTACGGTACTCGACTTTGCCTTCCATATCCACACCAATGTGGGTAGTCGCTGCACGGGTGCCAAGGTCAATGGCAAGCATGTGCAGTTGCGTCATAAACTGAGCAGTGGCGACCAGGTGGAGATACTCACTTCGAGTACGCAGACCCCCAAGCAAGGTTGGCTCGATATCGTCACCACCTCGAAGGCCCGCAACAAGATACGCCAGAGCCTCAATGAGATAGAGTCGCGTCAGGCAGCCTTTGCCCGCGAGACCATAGAGCGTAAGTTCAAGAACCGCAAGATCGACTACGACGAGCCCACGATGATGCGCATCATCCGTCAGATGGGCTACAAGCAGGTCAAGGAGTTCTACCAGAAGATTGCCGAGGGATCGCTCGACGTCAACCAGTTCATTGACCGCTACGTGCAAGCCATAGAAATGGTTACAGAGCCTCACGATGTGACCATACGTAGTGCCGAGGGCTATAGCATGCAGCAGGACGAGCAGCTCCGTCAGCACTTCTCGGGTGACGTGCTCGTCATCGACCAGAATCTCAAAGGCATCGACTTCAAGCTCGCCCAGTGCTGCAACCCCATCTATGGTGATGAGGTCTTCGGCTTCGTGACCACGGGCGGCGGCATCAAGATACACCGCTGCGACTGCCCCAATGCCCCCGACATGCACGCCCGCTTCGGCTACCGAGTGGTCAAGGCCCGCTGGGCAGGCAAGAGCAAGGGTTCGCTCTATCCCATCACGCTTACCGTCATCGGCCACGACGATATAGGCATCGTCAACAATATCACCTCTATTATATCTAAGGAGGAGAACATCCAGTTGCGCAATATCAGCATCAACTCTCACGATGGACTCTTCTCGGGAACGCTCACCGTGATGATTGAGGAGAACGCCCGCCTACAGGCCCTCATCAAGAAGCTACGCACCGTCAAGGGAGTCAAGCAGGTGAACCGTAATTAATTGGGAATTAGGAATTAGTAATTAGGAGTTGGAAAGGTTCTTCCAACGAGTGCATATAAGCTTGCTTATAATGTTCTGCGAGTGCTTCCGAAGCTCAACAGCGAAGTTATTGATTAGGAATTAAGCTCCGCGATGCGTTCTCTGCCGGATGGCAAAATTCCTAACTCCTAATTCCCAATTCCTAATTCTTAATCTCCACCATCGTCAGGCCATTCTCGCGCCCTACGGCATAGCGTTGGCTCTGTCCTGTAGGCTCGCCCTCACGCTCGAAACAGTCCATATAGAGCGGTTTGCCTCGTTGGAATTGTAGGCACGAGAAGGTATCGCCTACGCGGAGCGAACCGTTGGTCACGCTCTCCACGATGAAGCGATAGTCGCCCAGATAGCGCACCTCACACACGCGGTCGGGCTGCCAGCCGAGGCGGAGGCATGTGCCCACGGTCAGTGATGACACGTCTAATATTCCCTCGGTGAAGAAGTCCGACTCCGTGCCAGCCTCCCTCCTCAAGTAATCGCAATAGTCATCCCAGCTCTCTCGCTCGGCGTAGCGTGCCAGCACATCAAGTGTACGGCGCGACACCGTGTCGTAGTGACGCGTCGAGTAGCCCCATACACGCTCAAGTGTAGTGGGGGAGAGGTGCTCGTGTAAAGCCTCCTCTATCGCCTCGGTGAGTGAGAGAAAGTCGGCATGTGTATGCAGAGATCTTCCAAATCTATTCTCTACCTCTCTGCGCAAAGCTGCAATCTCTGGAATATTTGCCTGTATGCTCATAATGGACGCGAAAGTAATCATTTTTTCGAAAAAATGCCGTATCTTCGCTGCGAAAATAGAGTAAATGGTAAGTAATGCTATAGTATTCCTTGTCGTCTAATGGATACTCCTTTACCTCCGCACTGCGCTTGGAACGCCCCCGCCCCTTTGGGGTACCCCCTCTATAAACAGAGGGGGAATCAGTGAGGTGTACGTTTCGCTAAATAGACAGAAAACAAGCGCACTAATAAACTCCCCCTCTGTTTATAGCGAACGAAGCCTTCAGAGGGTTGCTTTAATGGCAAGCCGTGCTGAGAGAGGGGAGTGCAGTACCCTGCACGACGGGGTCGTGGGTGGCGAGTAGCGACGGGGGCGTTCCAAGCGTAGCGCGGAGTCGACAGCGGGTAGCAACATTTGCTGAAAGATAACCATATTGTCCTATGATTGAGAGTGAGAGTTTTCGTCCCATTAGTGAGGAGTTGGACTATAGCGGTCGGTACACCGATGTCGAACTCATGACCACTACCTCCCATGCACGGCTCTATCGTATGCGCCGGGCAGGTCGACTCTTCATGGCCAAGACCATGGTGAGCGGTGATGCGCGTAGCCTCGAACTCCTCCAGCGCGAGTATGAGCTCACTTTGGGCCTTTCTCACCCCCACATCATCCATGTCTACACCTACGAGACGAGTACTCCCGTGGGCCCAGCCATCATCATGGAGTATGTCGATGGGTGCACCTTGACCGAATACCTTGCCGAACGTCCCGACACGATGGCTCGCCAGCGTGTGTTCGAGCAGTTGCTCTCGGCCACCGCCTATCTCCACAAGGCTGGCGTGCTGCACAATGACCTCAAGCCCGACAATATCCTCATCACCCGAACGAACCATGACGTGCGCCTCATCGACTTCGGCTTCTCCGATGACGACAGCCACGACAGGCTACGCGCCCTGGGCGGCACACGGGGCTACGCCTCGCCCGAACTGGCGGCACAATCCCATGGCATAGATACCCGCAGCGACATCTACTCGCTAGGGCATATCATGCAGCAGCTGTTTCCTGGTCGTTACCGACGTATCGTAGGGCGTTGTACACACCCCAAGTGTGAGCGTCGCTATGCCGATGTCGACAGTCTGGCACGTGCATGGAAATATCGTCGGCTCCCCCTCCAGCTGGTCGGGGCACTGGCCGTTGCAGTCCTAATTCTTCTGCCTACCTTATTATATGTGGGCGAGCGCCAGCAACGCTTGCAATACATGCAAGCCATCAAGCGAGAGCAGCAGGTGGTCGATTCATTGTTCCAAGCGATCGACAAGGGGTATGAGCAGGCGTACCTACTGACGCTCGATTCCATCCGCTCCATCGCTCCCACTGCTGCCGAACCCTACAGCGAGGCGATGCTGATGATTAGTTGTTTCTACCAGCGTACAGGCGAGATCAAGGCAGAGGCTCTCTCGTCGGTTACCGACAAGACCACGCAGAGCCAACTGGAGAGCTACAGCAACCACCAGTACAGCATCTATCAGACACAACTGGTCAAAGCTGCCGAGCAGTGGATGAAGGCGCAATTTGATTGGTGAGAAGTTTGTCTCATAGCATAAAGCAGATTATCTGAAGGTACGATATGATGACTATCACTATGTCATCCAAAGTCTTTCTTATTGTCCCGTTTTTATCTGCCACCATCAGTCGATAGGATACAACTTGCTGTTATTGTGATGCTTAGTGGCGGATACTGAGTACAGGAATCCATGTGCGCCAGTGTCCGCCATTAAGCATCTGTTTGGATTTTATCGCTAAACAAACTTATGAGGGATAATTTCTGTGAGAATTTATAGAACCTACTCTACATATTTGCAAAGAGTTTTTCCTGTCTGAAGATACGTTTTTTATTTACCGCTGCGCAAGGGTAAGGTTACTGCTGCGCAACAGCAAGGTTACCCTTGCGCAACGGCAACTCTGCTGTTGCGCAGCGGTAAATAACTTTGTAGGATGTTTTCAGGGAAAACGCATTATAAAATAGTGTTAGAAGAAACATTGAAGGTTTATATCTCAAGAACTTCTGTTTTTACAAACATTTGATTTTCACACAGATCTCACGAATCTCACGAAGAGCACTTGCTACGCTCGTGCTT
>JAZONP010000056.1:0-20256 GCA_045654565.1 Bacteroidaceae bacterium | reverse complement strand
TGCCGACAATTGTATCTCGGTAGAGATTGACCATGCCGAGGGCGTATGGATTGAAGATTGCGTGTCGCTGAGTAAGCACATCGAGGCTAATCTGGATCGCGAGGTGGAGGATTTTGAACTCGAAGTAGGTTCGGCAGGCATCGGACAGCCCTTCAAGGTGCTGCAGCAGTATGTCAACCACATCGGTAAAGAGGTAGAGGTGTTGGCTAAGGACGGAAAGAAATATCGCGGAGTGCTCACTGCTGCTTGCGAAGAAAACTTTACTGTTACTATTCAGGTGAAGGAAAAGCCCGAAGGCGCTAAACGTCCCGTGCTTTTGGATAAGGAGTATACTTGGAACTATGAGGAGATAAAGTATGCTAAGTATCTGATTAAATTCTAACAAACTTAAAACTCAAAACTTAAAACTGAAATATATGGCAAAGAAAAATGACGGTGTAATCAATTTGATTGATACATTCCAGGAGTTTAAGGAACTGAAGAACATTGACCGCACCACGATGATCAATGTGCTCGAGGAGAGCTTCCGCAGCGTGATTGCAAAGACCTTCGGTTCGGACAAGAACTATGACGTTATTGTAAACCCCGACAAGGGCGACTTCGAGATTCGCCGCAACCGCGTGGTAGTGGCCGACGAGGACTTCGAGGATCCCAACTCGGAGATTGCGCTCAGCGAGGCACTGAAGATAGATGAGGATTATGAGGTAGGTGAGGAGGTAACTGAGGAGGTTCAGTTCGTTTCGTTCGGCCGTCGTGCTATCCTTACCCTGCGTCAGACCTTGGCCTCGAAGATTCTCGAGCTCGAGAAGGATAGCCTCTTTCACAAGTATAAAGATATGGAGGGTACCATCATCGCTGCTGAGGTATACCAGATTTGGAAGAAGGAGATTCTGCTCCTCGACGATGAGGGCAACGAGTTGTTGCTTCCCAAGAATGAGCAGATTCCTAGCGACTTCTATCGCAAGGGCGACACCGTGCGTGCCGTAGTGCTTCGCGTGGATAACATCAATAACAATCCCAAAATCATCCTCAGCCGTACATCACCGCTCTTCTTGCAGCGTCTGTTCGAGCAGGAAGTTCCCGAGATTAACGATGGCCTCATTACCTTGAAGCGCATCGCTCGCATCCCTGGTGAGCGTGCTAAGATTGCCGTTGAGTCATATGACGACCGCATCGACCCCGTAGGCGCTTGCGTAGGTGTGAAGGGCTCACGTATCCATGGCATTGTGCGTGAGTTGCGTAACGAGAACATCGACGTAATCAACTATACCTCAAATATAGAACTCTTTATCAAGCGTGCGCTCAGCCCCGCTACCGTATCGTCGCTTATCCTTAACGAGGAGGAACGCAAAGTGGAGGTTTATTTGCAACCCGACCAAGTATCATTGGCTATCGGTAAGGGTGGTATGAATATCAAACTCGCTTCTATGCTCACCGAGTATACCATCGACGTATTCCGCGAACTCGACAATGAGGATGAGGAGGAGGATATCTACCTCGAGGAGTTCAAGGATGAGATTGACGAGTGGGTAATCGACGCCATTCGTTCTCTCGGCATCGACACTGCCAAGGGTGTGCTCAACGCTCCCCGCGAGATGCTCATCAACAAGGCCGACCTCGAAGAGGATACCGTAGATGAGGTACTCGCTATCCTGCGTGCCGAGTTTGAGAATGAGGATTAAGTAAAGGTTTAGAGTTTAGAGTTGAGGGTTTAGGGTGCACCGCGTAAGTGGTATCCGGAAAGTTCTCTCAACTCTCAGCCCTCAACCCTCAACTAAAAAACATTTTTAGGAATGCCAAGATTAAGTAAAGTAACGAAAGAACTAAATGTAGGATTGCAGACTTGTATCGATTTCCTACAAAAGAAAGGATATACCGTCGAGAACTCACTGAACGCCAAGATTAATGATGAACAGTACGAACTGTTGGTCATCCAGTTCAGCCAAGATAAAGACGTACGGCTCAAGGCCGAGCAGGCCCAACGTGAGCGCGCCAACAGTAAGATGGAGGCTAAGGCTGCAATCGATGAGCCTAAGAAACCCGAAATCAAAAAAGAAACACCTGTTGTTGAGGAGGAGAAGCCTGCCGTAACCTTCAAGGTGGTAGGTAAGATCAATCTAGACGGAGGTAAGAAAGAGGAATCTAAGGCTGAGGTTAAACCCGAGCCCAAGGTAGAGGCTGAACCCGTAGTGGAGGTGAAGCCTGTTGTGGAGGCTTCCGTAGTCGCGGAAGAGCCCGCTCCCGTGGTGGAGGAGAAGGCCCCTGTTGTTGAGGAGGCTCCCGCAGTAGAGGAACCCAAAGCGACCGAGACTGTTGCAGAGGATGAACCTGCTGAGGCTACCGGGAAGACCGAGCCCGAAGTGTTTGCAGTGAAACGCCCCGAGTTTGTCTCTAAACTCAATGTAGTGGGCAAGGTAGACCTCTCAGCTATCAACCAGTCGACTCGCCCGAAGAAGAAATCGAAGGAGGAGAAGAAGAAGGAACGAGAGGAACAGGCCGCTCAACGCAGACAGCAAGCTACCGCAGGCAAGCCTGCAGGACAGGGCGTTGCGGCTGGTGACGGACAGAAGAAGAAGCGTGCACGCATACAGAATGAGCGCGTAGATATTAATAAGGTAGGTCAGGCTGCAGCCAACAACGACAATCGTGGTGGCAACAATGGCGGAAAGAACAATGGTGGTAAGGGCAACGATCCTCACAAAGCTAAGTTTGATCGTGATAAGGAGCGCGCAAAGCGTATTCTCGACAAGGCCGAGATGAGCGAGGAAGAAATCCAGAAACAAGTGAAGGATACACTTGCCCGACTCACCAACAAACCTAAGTCTACCGGTGCCAAGCATCGTAAGGAGAAGCGCAACCAGGCTGCCGACCGTCTGCAGCAACAAATGGCTCAGGAGCATGCAGAGAGCAAGGTGTTGAAACTTACCGAGTTTGTTACTGCCAATGAGCTCGCCAGCATGATGAACGTAGGCGTGACTCAGGTTATCGGAACCTGCATGAGCATCGGTATGATGGTGTCTATCAACCAGCGTCTCGATGCCGAGACAATCAATATCGTAGCCGAGGAGTTCGGTTTTACTACCGAGTTTGTCAGTGCCGAGGTGGCTGAGGCCATTTCAGAAGAGGCCGACCGCGAGGAGGATCTCCAACCCCGTGCTCCTATCGTGACCGTGATGGGTCACGTAGACCATGGTAAGACCTCATTGCTCGACTACATCCGTAAGGCCAACGTTATTGCCGGTGAGGCTGGTGGTATCACCCAGCACATCGGGGCCTACAACGTGAAACTCGAGGATGGCCGTCACATCACCTTCCTCGATACCCCAGGTCACGAGGCTTTTACCGCTATGCGTGCCCGTGGTGCTCAGGTGACTGATATCGCCATCATCATCGTGGCTGCCGACGACGATGTGATGCCTCAGACCAAGGAGGCTATCCACCACGCCCAGGCTGCTGGCGTACCTATGGTATTCGCCATCAACAAGATTGATAAACCTCATGCCGACGCAGAGAAAATCAAGGGTCAGTTGGCAAATATGAATCTCCTCGTGGAGGACTGTGGCGGTAAGTATCAGTCACAAGATATCTCAGCCAAGGCCGGTATCGGTGTAGAGGAACTCCTTGAGAAGGTGTTACTTGAAGCTGAAATGCTCGACCTCAAGGCTAACCCCGACAAGCGTGCTACGGGTTCCATTATCGAGTCTACCCTCGACAAGGGTCGTGGCTACGTGGCCACCGTGCTCGTTCAGGGCGGTACACTCAAAATGGGTGATATCGTGCTTGCAGGTACACACTATGGTCGCATTAAAGCGATGTTCAACGAGCGTGGTCAGCGCATCAAGCAGGCTGGCCCTGCCGAGCCTGTGCTCATCCTCGGTCTCAATGGTGCACCTCAGGCGGGTGATGCCTTCCATGTATTCGAGTCAGAGCAGGAGGCTCGCGAGATTGCCAACAAGCGTGAGCAGCTCCAACGTGAGCAGGGCTTGCGTACTCAGAAGATGCTTACCCTTGATGAGGTGGGACGCCGTATCGCCTTAGGTAGCTTCCAGGAACTTAACGTTATCGTTAAGGGTGATGTGGATGGCTCTATTGAGGCCCTTAGCGACTCGCTCATCAAGCTCTCTACTGAGCAGATTCAGGTTAACGTCATCCACAAGGCTGTGGGTCAGATTTCAGAGTCAGATGTAACCTTGGCTTCGGCTTCACAGGCCATCATCATCGGCTTCCAGGTGCGTCCCTCACAGGCAGCCCGCAAGTACGCTGAGACTGCCGGTGTCGACATCCGTCTCTACAGCATCATCTACGATGCGCTCGAAGAGGTGAAGGCCGCTATGGAGGGCATGCTCGCTCCCACATTGAAGGAGGAGGTTACCTCTACCATCGAGGTTCGCGAAGTATTCCATATCTCCAAGGTGGGCTACGTGGCTGGTGCTATGGTGCGTGAAGGTAAGGTAAGCCGCTCCGACCGTGCACGTCTCATTCGAGATGGAATTGTGATTTTTACGGGAGATATCAATGCCTTAAAGCGCTTCAAGGACGATGTGAAGGAGGTTGCCACCAACTTCGAGTGTGGTATCTCACTCGTAGGCTGCAACGATATCAAGCAGGGCGACATCATCGAAACCTTCAAGACCATTGAGGTGAAGCAGACACTTTAATTCTATATGGTTAGGTTGAGAGTTGGAGTGGAGATACGTTCTCCAGGTCTTAACTCTCAACCTTTTTTACAACGCTTTAAATGCTAAATGGGATGGAAACCATCGACATTATTATTTGTGCATTGCTCATTACGGGATTTGTTCTCGGCTTGTGTGAGGGACTAGTAAAACAAGTAGCAAGTCTAGCCGGACTTATCTGCGGCTTCCTCTTGGGACGCTTGTTCTATGTTCCTGTAGGAGAGTGGTTGATTAGCACTTTCGAATTCTCGCCAAAAACAGCTCACGTGACGGCTTTTATCTTGATCTTGATAATAGTCCCTCTGCTATTTAGTTTGGGAGGGTGGCTTATTGCAAAGTTGCTTGAGGCAATCAGTCTCGGTTGGGTAAATCGTGTTCTTGGTGGTGTAGTAGGTATACTTAAATTTGCATTGCTTGCAGGTGCCATCATTACTGGTATTGAATTTTGTGATAAGGAAGATGCCTTTATTCCTAAGGCACAGAAAGAGGCTTCTATACTCTACTATCCCCTCTACAATGCTACTGGAATTTTCTTTAACGGGGTAAAGGGAGAATTTCAAGGACTTTAATTTGTCTTGAGGTAAACTCGCCGTTTCCTTAACTAATAGTGTAGTAGCCGAGATAAAATATCGGCTACTTTTTTATATACATATAAATAGGACGATAGCAAACAACTAATTTTCCATTGGGAAATAGCGCAAATTACTGAAGTTCTTGTTGCGATAGACTCTTCTGAAAAACTCATAGCCCCATATGAGAAATATTTGATCTCATGTGGGAAAGTGCGAAGTTGGTTTAAGCAGTGCGCTGTTTATTATTAGAAGCGTAAATTCAACACCCCGTGCCATCTAAGCTACATGAGATGTTTTCGGGAAGCATAGAATCTGTAGGTCCGGTAAAGAGTTGGGTCTCGTAGTGCTTCAATGAGATGGCTACTGAGCCATCTTCACGTACAAAGCAAGGGATGCCAATGTTCCCTCGTTCTCTCGCCTTGTCGAATGCGGGATGATGGTCACGCAGTACTAGGAATTCTTTCAGATTACGAGCTTGCTTACCTATGTCGATCAACTCATAGTTAGGGTGATTACTATAAAGTGCTTTTACTTCGGTGCAATCCGGACAGCTCTCCATAACGTAAATCTTAGTCATAATTATTGAGGATTTGGATTTGTTGCGAAGGTACAAAAGTTTGTGGGGTGTTGCAAATTCTAGGATATTAATAAAGATGTACTTGCTAAAAACAAATGGTCTGCTTGCACGTTTCGGTAAAAAGTAGTACTTTCGTGCTCCCTAAATGAACTATATGGAACAACCTCAAGATAAGAACCTCAACACAGATGGCACCGGCAACCAGTATGTGCGTAGCCTCACCGAGGAGAAGTACAAGTATGGCTTCACCACAGAGGTAGACACCGAGGTCATCCCCGTGGGTTTGAATGAAGATGTGGTGCGCCTCATCTCGGCCAAGAAAGGTGAGCCCGAGTGGCTACTCGATTTCCGGCTTCGTGCCTACCGCTACTGGCTTACGCTCGACATGCCCCAGTGGGCACATTTGCGTATTCCTGAGATTGACTATCAAACCATATCCTATTATGCTGACCCCACGAAGAAGAAGGATGGTCCTAAGAGCCTCGACGAGATTGACCCCGAGGTGATGAAGACTTTCGACAAGTTGGGTATACCCCTCGAGGAGCGATTGGCACTGAGCGGTGGTATGGCCGTGGATGCCGTGATGGATTCGGTGTCGGTGAAGACGACCTTCAAGGAGACACTCTTGGAGAAGGGCATCATCTTCTGCTCCATCAGCGAGGCCGTGCGCGAGTACCCCGACCTAGTGAAGATGTACTTGGGTTCGGTGGTGAACTACCGCGACAACTACTTCGCAGCGCTCAATTCGGCTGTGTTCAGTGACGGCTCGTTCGTATACATTCCCAAGGGTACACGTTGCCCCATGGAACTCTCGACCTACTTCCGCATCAATGCGGCGAATACGGGTCAGTTTGAGCGTACGCTCATTGTGGCCGACGACGACAGTTACGTGTCGTACCTCGAAGGCTGTACTGCTCCCATGCGCGATGAGAACCAACTGCATGCAGCTATTGTGGAGATTGTGGTGATGGATCGTGCCGAGGTGAAGTATAGCACCGTACAGAATTGGTACCCTGGCGATGCCGAGGGCAAAGGAGGTGTGTATAACTTTGTGACCAAGCGCGGACATTGTCGTGGTAAAGATAGTAAACTCTCATGGACACAGGTAGAGACGGGTTCGGCCATCACATGGAAGTACCCCTCGTGCATCCTCTCGGGAGATAACTCGCAAGGCGAGTTCTATTCCGTGGCGGTGACCAATAATTATCAGCAGGCTGACACAGGCACCAAGATGATACACCTCGGACGCAACACCAAGAGCACCATCATCAGTAAAGGTATCTCTGCCGGGCGGAGCGAGAACTCCTACCGAGGACTCGTGAAGGTGGGCGAGAAGGCTGACGGTGCACGTAACTACAGCCAGTGTGACTCGCTACTTCTAGGTAGCCATTGCGGTGCACACACTTTCCCTTACATGGATATCAAGAACGAGACGGTAGTAGTGGAGCACGAGGCTACCACATCGAAGATCAGCGAAGACCAACTCTTCTATTGCAATCAGCGCGGTATCAAGACTGAGGATGCCATTGGACTAATCGTTAATGGTTATGCAAAGGAGGTCATAAACAAGCTACCCATGGAGTTTGCCGTAGAGGCCCAGAAACTTCTCTCAGTGTCACTCGAGGGAAGTGTGGGGTGAGCCCAATTGAAAATTGAAAGTTGAAAATTGAAAGTCTGAGTCCTCTGAGAACTCCGAGTCCTCCGAGTCCTCCCAAAAAACATAAGAACAATGCTAAAAGTAAGCAACTTGCATGCCTGCATCAATGGCAAAGAGATATTGAAAGGTATTGACCTCGAGGTGCGTCCCGGTGAGGTACACGCTATCATGGGTCCCAATGGCTCGGGTAAGAGTACATTGAGCAATGTGCTCGTGGGACATCCTGCCTATGAGGTGACCGAAGGTGAGGTGATATTCAACGGAAAGAACCTCCTAGAACTGGCTCCCGAAGATCGTAGCCATGAGGGATTGTTCCTCTCGTTTCAATATCCTGTGGAGATTCCTGGTGTGAGTATGGTCAACTTCATGCGTGCCGCCATCAACGAACAGAGAAAGTACAAGGGACTGGTGCCTTTGGCTGCCAACGAGTTTCTTAAGCTCATGCGCGAGAAACGTGCCTTCGTTGAACTCGATAGCAAACTTGCTAATCGCTCTGTGAATGAAGGTTTTAGTGGTGGTGAGAAAAAACGTAACGAGATTTTCCAGATGGCGATGCTTGAGCCTCGTCTGAGCATTCTTGATGAGACCGACTCAGGTCTCGATATTGATGCTTTGCGCATCGTGGCCGAGGGTGTGAACAAACTGAAAACTCCCGAGACATCGACCATTGTCATCACTCACTATCAACGTCTGCTCGACTACCTCAAGCCCGACGTAGTACACGTGCTCTACAAAGGACGCATAGTGAAGACCGCAGGTCCTGAGTTGGCACTCGAAATCGAGAAACGCGGTTTCGACTGGATAAAGAAGGAGGTGGAGTAAGTTGAACGAGTTGAGTCTCTTGAGCACTCTGAACTTTCCGAGTTCTCCGAGAAGAAATCAAACAGACATTATGCAAAGCAAAGAACAATACCTCAACCTCTATCGCGAGTGTCGCGCCCTGATAGGTCTACATAGCGCTCCCGTGATGAATGCCTTACGCGATGATGCCCACGATGAATTGTTTCGTATGGGCTTCCCTACGAGGCAGAATGAGGATTATAAATATACCGATGTGGAGGCTCTCCTAGCTCCCGACTACGGGCTCAATATCAGTCGCCTCGACATCCCCGTGAACCCCTACGACGTATTCAAGTGCGACGTTCCCAATATGAGTACCGCGCTCTACTTCGTTGTTAACGACCGGTTCTACTCCAAGGTCCTTCCCAAGGTGGCTCAGCCCGAGGGTGTCATCCTCGGCAGCCTCAAGGAGATGGCTGAGAAGCATCCTGATCTCGTGGCAAAACATTACGGTCGCTTGGCCGATGTGAAGAACGATGCTATCACCTCCCTCAATACGATGCTCGCACAGGATGGTTTGCTTCTCTATGTCCCCAAGGGTGTAGTGGTGGAGAAACCCATCCAATTGGTCAACATACTGCGTGCCGACGTTAACTTCATGGTAAATCGTCGCGTGCTTATTATTATAGAGGATATGGCTCAAGTCCGTATGCTTGTGTGTGATCATGCCTCGGACGATGTGGACTTCCTCGCCACACAGGTGGTCGAGGTGGTGGTAGGCCGTGGCGCCTCATTCGAGCTCTATGAACTGGAGGAGACCACTGCGCGCACCCATCGCTTGAGCAACCTCTACGTGGAGCAGGAGGCTGACAGTAATGTACACATCAATGGCATCACCCTCATGGGAGGTACCACACGCAACACCTCGCGAGTGACCCTCGCAGGACGAGGCTCACATATCGATCTCTGTGGCATGGCCATTGCCGACAAGCATCAGCACATCGACAATCACACCTCTATAGACCACGCCGTGAGCGATTGCACCAGTTACGAACTCTACAAATACGTGCTCGACGATGAAGCTACTGGCGCCTTTGCCGGCAAGGTGCTCGTGCGCGAAGGTGCTCAGCACACCGATTCACAACAAACTAACCGAAATCTGTGCCTCACACGTCAGGCGCGTATGTATACCCAGCCCCAACTCGAGATTTACGCAGATGATGTGAAATGCAGTCATGGAGCTACCGTGGGTCAGCTCAATGAGGATGCACTCTTCTACATGCAGCAACGCGGCATTAGCATCGTTGAGGCACGTCAACTTCTCATGAGAGCCTTTGTGGGCGAAGTTATTGACGGCATTCGTCTCGAATCCTTACGCGACCGCCTGCACTACTTGGTGGAGAAACGTTTTCGTGGAGAACTGGGTCAGTGTGGTGATTGCACTGTTTGCAAATAAGAAGGAATATATTTAATCAGACAACTCCTGGGGTTGTCTGATTGATTTTTTATTAGGGATTAGTTTTATGGTAACATTTTCTGTAGCATTAGCTTTACTTTTATTGGGCTATGTGATTTATGGCGGTTTGGTAAACCGCATTTTCGCTCCTGATGCCCAGAGTGCCACACCCGCGGTGGCTATGAACGATGGGGTGGACTATATGCCTTTGCCCACGTGGAAGATCTTTATGATCCAGTTCCTCAATATTGCAGGCCTTGGCCCCATCTTCGGTGCTATCATGGGCGCGCAGTTCGGTACGGCCTCCTATCTGTGGATTGTCATCGGTACGCTTCTGGCCGGTGCCGTGCACGACTTCTTCGCGGGCTGCCTTTCCATTCGCAACGGTGGTGCCAACCTGCCCGAACTCATCGGCAAGTACCTCGGCACCAGTGCCAAGACGGTGATGAACGTGCTCTCCATCGTGCTCATGGTACTCGTGGGGGCTGTGTTCGTGTCGGGTCCTGCCGAACTCTTGGCAGGCATGACCCCTGCGGCGCTGAACGTGAACTTCTGGATTGTCGTCATCTTCTTCTATTACATCTTGGCCACGCTGCTGCCCATCGACAAGATCATCGGGCGCATCTATCCCCTTTTCGCTATCGCCCTGCTCTTTATGGCTGTGGGTGTGCTCGTCATGCTCTATGTCAAGCATCCCGCACTGCCCGAGATGTGGAATGGCTTCGGCACCAAGTACGACAAGTCGCCCATCTTCCCCATGATGTTCGTGAGCATCGCCTGCGGTGCTATCAGCGGGTTTCACGCCACGCAGTCGCCTCTCATGGCACGCTGCATGACGAGTGAGAAGCACTGTCGTCCTATCTTCTACGGTGCCATGGTCACCGAGGGTATCGTAGCCTTGATATGGGCTGCTGCTGCCACGTGGTTCTTCGGTGAGCACGGCACGGTCGACGCTGCCACGGGCATCCCCTATAGCGGTGCCAAGGTAGCCACGATGATCTCCCGTGAGTGGCTCGGCACGATTGGCGGCATCGTCGCCATCCTCGGCATTGTGGCTGCTCCCATTACGAGTGGCGACACCGCATTGCGTTCGGCCCGCCTCATCATTGCCGACTTCTTGCACATGGAGCAGAAGAGTATCCGTCGTCGTTTGCTCATCTGCATCCCCCTATTCCTCATCACTGCAGGTACCCTCGTCTACAGCCTGACCGATGCCGATGGCTTTAAGATTATCTGGCGCTACTTCGCCTGGTGCAACCAAACGCTCTCCGTCTTCACCCTCTGGGCCATTACCGTCTATCTGGTGCGTGAGAAGAAACCCTATGTCATCACCCTCATCCCCGCACTCTTCATGACCTGCGTGAGCGTCACCTACATCTGCATCGCTCCCGAAGGCTTCCAACTGCCCTCTGCCCTCTCCTATGCCATAGGTGCCGCCGCCGTGCTGACAGCTTTAGTGTGGTTCGTGATGTGGAAGAAAAGAAGAAGATGCCCCGGAATACATAGGCGATAATATAGGAGTTTGCCCAAATGTCTCGTGTCATCCTGAGCAACGCGAAGGATCTCGCGCAGGGACTTCGCATGAGACTTTATGGCTTCGCCATTTAGTTCGGCTGCACTCACAGAGAAAAATGTAAACGGTTTACATTTTCGCTCGTTGGTACGAACTTTGCGAGATCCTTCACTTTGTTCAGGATGACACTACCGCGGAAAACACATAGATTGGGTAAACATCTATATTATTGCCATATTATTACCAATACATATATATAATAAAGGCCCCCACGTGATGTGGAGGCCTTTGTTTGTGTATGTATGGATACCGATTAGTAGATACCCTGTGCCAGCATGGCGTTGGCCACCTTCATGAAGCCAGAGATGTTGGCTCCCTTGACGTAGTTGATGTATCCGTCGGGCTGTTTGCCATACTTGACGCACTGCTCGTGGATAGAGTACATGATGTACTGCAGCTTCTTGTCCACCTCGGCTGCGCTCCATGAGATGTGGCAGGCATTCTGGCTCATCTCGAGACCGCTGGTAGCCACACCACCTGCGTTCACGGCCTTACCGGGAGCGTAGAGCATCTTGTTCTCCACGAAGAGCTCGATGGCCTCGGGTGTGCAACCCATGTTAGAGATTTCGCCCACGCAGATGACGCCGTTGTCGATGATGTGCTGTGCATCCTCGCCGTTGAGTTCGTTCTGTGTGGCGCAGGTGAGGCAGATGTCCACCTTCTGCTCCCACGGACGACGGCCGGGGTAGAAGGTTGCCTCGGGATATTTCGTTGCGTAGGGCTCTACGATATCGTCGCCCGAGTCGCGCAGTTCGAGCATGTAGTCAATCTTCTCGCCGCTGATGCCTGTAGGGTCGTATACGTATCCGTCTGGACCGCTGATGGTCACTACCTTGGCACCCAGCTCGGTAGCCTTGAGGGCTGCGCCCCATGCCACGTTACCGAATCCGCTGATGGCAACGGTCTTGCCGCTGATGTCGAGGCCGCGTGTGGCGAGCATCTGGCTCACGAAGTAGAGACCGCCGAAGCCTGTTGCCTCGGGACGGATGAGCGAGCCACCGAAGTCGAGACCCTTACCTGTCAACACACCGGTACACTCGCGGGTGAGCTTCTTGTACATACCCATGAGGTAGCCCACCTCGCGTCCGCCTACGCCGATGTCGCCTGCAGGCACGTCGGTGTCGGGACCCAGGTTGTGCCACAGCTCGGTCATATAAGCCTGGCAGAAGCGCATGATCTCGTTCTGGCTCTTGCCACGGGGTGAGAAGTCCGAACCTCCCTTACCGCCACCCATGGGGAGCGATGTGAGGGCATTCTTGAAGGTCTGTTCGAAACCGAGGAACTTCAGGATGCTCAGGTTTACCGATGCATGGAAACGGAGACCACCCTTGTACGGGCCAATGGCATTGTTATATTGTACGCGATAGCCGAGGTTGGTCTGCACTTCGCCTTTGTCATCAACCCATGTCACACGGAAGGTGATGATACGGTCGGGCTCTACCATGCGCTCAATAATTTTAGCTTTCTCAAACTCTGGGTGTTGGTAATACACCTCTTCTACAGAGTGTAGAACTTCGGTCACTGCCTGGATATACTCCGGCTCGTTCGGGTGCTTGCGTTCAAGATCTTGAATGATTTCATTAATCTTCATAACACTGCAAATTAAGAATTGTAATAATATATAAATGCGATTTGTATCGCTTTCTCGATGCAAATATAACGTGTTTTTTGAGATAAAAACTATTTCGTCCTCTTTTTTTGTTAATCTTTGGTGGAAATGCCAAAGAAGTATTACCTTTATACCAAAATTATAGAGTAAATAAACATCGCAATATGATAATTCCCTTTCGTCCTGTAACGGCATCTGATGCAGATTTGTTGCGCTCCTTTACTATAGAGGGTAAGTGTATGAACTGTGACTTGAACGTAACCAATATCTGCAGTTGGCAATTCCTCTACCACACGGAGTGGGCCGTGGTGGATGGCTTCCTCGTGCTGCGCTTCATGGAGAGCGGGCACGTGACCTATATGAAGCCCATCGGCAAGGGCGACCTGCGCCCTGTGCTCCATCGACTGATGGCCGACGCCCGCAGCCTGGGCGACACGCTAAGGGTAGCCTGCGTGTGCCCTTGTGCCCAAGCCTTGATGGAGGAGTCGATGCCTGGAGCATTTACTTACACTATTAATAAGGATAAGTCGGATTATCTTTACTTGCGCGATAAATTAGTGACACTCTCGGGTAAGAAGCTGCAGCCCAAGCGCAACCATATCAGCAAGTTCAAACGCTTGTATCCCAACTATGAGTATCTTCCCTTGTCTGTAGAAATGGCTGGTGATTGTATTCGCCTGGGTGAGGAGTGGTGTCAGACGAACGACTCGGGCATGTTGCGCGCCATGCAGGCCGAGCAACGGATGATACGCTATGCCCTGAGCCACATGGACGAGCTGCACATCGTGGGCGGCACGCTATGGGTAGAAGGGCGGATGGTGGCCTTCACCTTTGGCTCGAGAATCAATGGCGAGGCCTTCGATGTGTGCGTGGAGAAGGCCGACACCTCGTACGAGGGGGCCTATGCGATGATAAACAATGAGTTTGTGTCGCGCCTGCCCGAAGATATCATCTACATCAACCGCGAGGAGGACCTCGGCCTTGAGGGCTTGCGCAAGGCGAAGCTCTCATACTACCCCGACCTAATATTGGATAAGATGGTGGCCACGCTCACTCTCCAGCCCCAGGAGACGGAGGAGGAGAAGCGCGTGCGCTTCGAGACACGCCATCTGTGGGAGCGCTCGTTTGCTGACCCGAAGACCTTCATCGACCTATACTTCCTTGAGAAATACCGTAAGGAACGCAACGAGACTATTGTGCGCGATGGACGCGTGGTGTCAGCCTTGCAAAAGCTACCATACCCGTTGACCTATGGTGGACGTATGCTACCTTCATCGTATATCTCGGGTGCTTGTACCGATGAGTGCTACCGCCGACGCGGACTGATGAGCGAGCTGTTCGCTCAGACGCACCGCGCTATGTATGCGGAGAATGTAGCGCTAAGTTTCCTCATCCCTGCAACCCCCGAACTAGGGACCTATTATGCCAAGTTTGGATACACCCCCTGCTTTAGGTTTGGGTGGAGGGGGATCTCTTCTTGTCCTTCTCAAGGTGGAGTGACTCAGGTATTGCTGGTTGCTGATATAGATGGCATCTTGGATGAGTCTCTCCTCATCTACCTGCGCGACAAGATGCAGGAGCGCCCGATGTGCATCCAGCACCCTTTGGTAGACCTGCGTGCCGTGGTGGACGACATGCGTATGGCGGGCGACACGATGTGGGAGGCACGCCGCGATGGGATGCTCGTGGGAGTGGCCATCTGCCGTGCCGAGAGCGATGGGGTGCTGCTACGCGAGTGCGTGCACGACGATGAGGAAGCACGCGAGGCACTCATCGCTGCCATAGCCACGCATCACGGGAGCACAGAGGTGGACGTAATAGACACCACGGGCACCGAGGGTGACTACCTTGGCATGGCACGCATCATCGCTGCTGAGGCGATGCTTACGGCCTATGCCACACTGCATCCCGAGGTGGAATGGAAAATAAATGTCACCGATGATGAACTTTCTGTGAACAATGGACGTTATCATATAAGTGGAGGAGTATGCGAGCGTATGGATGAGGCTTCGCCCTATGACGAAACCCTCACTATCGCTCAGCTCACCCATCGCGTGCTCACCGAGGAGAACCCCTTGATGAGCCTGATGATGAACGACTAATAAACATAAAAACGGCAAGACTATGAAGCATATCACCCGCCACATCGTGGCACTGCTCGTGGCACTGTTTACGACATACACCGGCACGGCACAGGAATTGGAGGCCAAGGTGGTGGTGAACCATCAGAAAATACAGGGCACCAATGCCTCGGTGTTCACCACCCTACAGGAGGCCATCACCGAGTTTATGAATACCCGCAAGTGGACCAATGCGCAGTATGCTACTCGAGAGAAGATTGTATGCAGCTTGAATCTCATCGTCAACGAATATAGCGACGATGGTCGCTTTGCATGCAATCTTATGGTGCAGGCTAGCCGTCCAGTGTACAATGCCTCGTACAATACCACGGTGTTCAACTTCAACGACGTGGCAGTCAACTTCAACTATATCGAGCACGACAAACTGGAGTTCTCGGACGATATGATTGACAATAACCTCACTGCCGTATTGGCTTATTATGCGTATCTTATCATCGGGCTCGATATGGACACTTTTGCCCCCAAGGGTGGCACAGACATCCTACACAAGGCCGAGAATGTGGTAAACAATGCACAGATGATAGGCGAAGATGGATGGAAGGCTTTCGGCGACAGTAAGAACCGCCACGCTTTAGTGAACGATTACATGAATGGTGCCATGGAACCCTACCGCCAGCTCATGTATGATTACCATCGCAAGGGGCTAGACGAGATGACGCAGAATGCCGAGCGTGGACGAAGCAACATTACCACTTCTCTAACGCTGCTCGAGAAGGTCAGACAAGACAAGCCTATGTCAGCCTTGCCGCAGTTATTTACTGAAATAAAGAAAGACGAGCTTCTCGGAATCTATAGCAAAGGTACTACAAAGGAGAAGGAAGAGGTGGTGCGCATACTTTCACTTGTAAACCCCTCATACATTTCTGATTGGGATGAACTGAAAAAACAGTAACCATCAGTTCGTTTTCTCGAAAAGGTTAATATTGATGTTTTTTCCAACCTCTTGTGCCATGAAACGAAATTTGTTTCTCGAAAAGACCAAAGGAAGCGATGTGGAACATCTCTTAAGGCTTCTCGCAAGAACTATTGTGAGATTCTTTATGGTCTTATTGGTCGCTTTGTGGATATCCCCTTTAGCCTATGGACAGGTATATAAGTATGTCGGGCTGGAGGACGGACTCAGCTCACGTAACGTGTATGCTGTGCAGCAGTCGAATGGAGGCTTCATTTGGTGTCTTACCGATAAGGGTGTCGATCGCTATGACGGAACAGAGATAAATCGCTATTCACTTATCATCGATGGGGTTAAGTTTACCGAATACTCCTCGTGTCGCCTCATCTACGATCGCCTTAAGGACAATCTATGGATTGTTACTGGTGGAGGAAAGATTGTGCGTTACGTTGAGCGGAACAATCATTTCGAGGTGGTATATTCGCCAAAGATAAGCTATCGCCGTGCCGATATCATGCGCTGTGCCGTGTCTCCCATCGATGACAAAGGTAATATCTGGATGCTTGTGGGTGAGCAGGCTTTCTGCTACAATGTACGCACTCTTAAGGGGAGAGAATTGGCATTTCGCCACGACGTGAGCAACACAACCTTTTCGGCAATAGCATCTATCAACGACACCACGCTTTATATAGGTACCAAGGGAGGAGTATATCGAGCTTCGGTTCGTGGCGAAGTGATTGATATCTCTCCTCTTGAGGGTATGCAGCATCTTGCGATTAACGTGAATACCTTCTACTATAGTGCTCCCCACCATACATTATTCATCGGCACGGAGGATGCTGGCATTATGGCCTACCGTGACCAGTCGCAAGAGGTCATACATCACAAGGAATTGCTTCCAGACGTTCGCGTAACAAAGATTATTCCTTACACAGAGACTGATGTTTTGTTCTCGACCAATGCAGCTTGTGTGTTTCGCATGTCGATGGATGATTGTTTTCCGTACTCCTATCTCAGTGCCGATTATAATACGGACTATCGTATGAACACGGACAACGTTGCTGACATCTGCATAGACCAGGATGGACAATTGTGGATGTGTTCGTTCCCCAAGGGACTCACTGTGCGCAATGCCCAGTATCCGGCGCTCAATTGGATACGCCGCTCGAACCTCAATGTCAACACACTCATCAATAACGGTGTTAACTACATCCTCGAGGATAGTGATTACGACTTGTGGTATGCCACCGACAATGGCGTGAGCATATACGACATGCAGCGCAAGTGTTGGAAAACGCTTCTTTCCATGAGTGATGTCTCGCCCAACCCTAACCACGACTTCTTGACGATGTGCGAGGTGAGCCCGGGAAAGGTGCTACTCGGGGGCTATGCAGCAGGTATTTATGTCATCGACAAACGTACGTGGAAGGTTGACTTCGTGAAACCCGATCTCATCATTCCTGAGAAGTATATCCAGACCATGTGTCTCGACCCCATTGATGGTACGGTGTGGGCAGGAGGCGAGAACCAACTCTTCAACCTCAGTTACGACGCTTCGCTCCGTGTCAACTATTCCGAGATCTTCGGTGGCATCAACTGCATCACTCCTAAGGACGAAAACCATCTGTGGATAGGTACCAAGAATGGCTTGTTCAGTTTCGAAAAGAACACCCACACGAAGCGCCGTATCGAATTGCCTGTTGAGCGCTTCAGAGTCAACTCTATATATCAAGACACAGACGGTACGGTATATGTGGGTACTCACCATCATGGTTTGATTGTCTTCAACGACGTGGATGGCTACTACTGTCACTATGACAAGGAGAATAGTGCGCTTACCAACAACTGTATGAAGAGCATCGTAGGTGCCGACAACCAGTCTCTCTACATCAGTACCGATGATGGTATCGTACGCTTCAATAAGATTACTGGTCGCATTACCACGTGGAGCAACGACCAAGGCCTTCAAGACGTGAGTTTTAATGTGCAGTCGGGTGTGGCGACACACCGTCAGACTCTCATGTTTGGCAGTGATATCGGTATTATCGAGATACCGATGAGTAGCTCACTGCCCCATATCTATAAGGGTAAGCTCGTGTTTTCTGACCTTTACATCGGTCACACTCGAATGTTGACCGATGACGACGAGTCACCGCTCACCGATGCCATTGACCGCATGGAACATCTGTGCCTGAATAGCAGTCAGCACAATGCAGCCATCAAGGTGAAGTGTATCAATCATATATATCCCTCCGATTGCAAGGTTATGTGGCAGATCGACGGTAAACATTCCGAGGCATGGCATCCTCTTGGTGAAGAACGCTTCATCCCATTGCGAGACCTCTCCTACGGACGTCATCGACTCACGGTGCGAGTCTTGTCAAATGAGTCGGGTGCTACGCTTGATGAGCGCGAACTGCTCATCACCATGCAACCTCCCTTCTATCTTTCTTTCGCGGGTATCCTTCTAGAACTCTTCGTTCTGGGTGGTATCTTGTATCAAGTGGGTAGGTACCTCAAGTCAAGAAACTATATGCAGGTGTCTGAGGAAAAAATCAACTTCCTCATTAACACCGCGCACGACATACGCACTCCGTTGACTCTTATCAAAGCTCCCTTGGAGGAACTCAGTCAAAGCAGTACGCTCAACGTAGAGGAACGAGAGGCTGTAGGACTTGCACTCCGCAATGCCAACACGCTATCGCAGATGACCGATAAGGTGATGCAGTATGAACTCTCGAGCATCGAGCGTGGTGTGGCGCGCATTGAGCGGCACGAGGCGATCTCCCATTTTCAAAGCCAGATAGACAAACACGCGCTCCTAGCACGAGCCAAGCAGCAGACTATCTGTTATGAGCACCCTGACGAACCGTTCGACATATGGATCGATGCGAGAAAACTCAACTCTATCATCCAGAACCTTATCTCCAATGCCGTCAAGTATAGTGACAACGGGACTACCATTACCGTGAGTCTCTACCGCCATGCTATGCGATGGGGGTTCCATGTCATTGATCACGGTATTGGCATCAGCGCCCGCGAACATCGTAAACTCTTCAAGCAACTCTTCCGCGGAGCCAATGCCATCAATGCCAAGATTGTCGGCAGTGGGGTCGGATTGCTCTCCATCGGGCGCTACGTGAAGCATATGAAGGGGAGGGTAGAGGTAAAGAGCCAGGTCGGCCATGGGTCAGACTTTCACGTCAGCTTCCCCTTAGGTAGGGACCATTACAAGAAGGAGACGACGGAGTTTGTCGACGAGGCTTCGCTCATGGTCGATGCAGAGCCCATGTTGCCAGTGACATCTGGTGACGAACTTCCTATCGACGAGCATCGCCATCGCCTGCTCATTGTGGAGGACAACCCCGAGATGCTCGCCTACCTTCGACGTCTCTTTGATAAGGACTTTGCTGTGTACACCGCCACCAATGGCAAGGAGGCCCTCTCGAAACTTCCTTATGTGCAGCCTCTCATCGTCCTCTCCGACGTGATGATGCCCGAGATGCGGGGCGATGACCTCTGCATCTCCATCAAGAGCAATATCGACACCTCACATATTGCCGTTGTGCTCGTCTCTGCGCTGTCAGACCAACAGAGCATCATCAATGGGCTCTCGGTCAAGGCAGATGCCTACGTGACCAAGCCGTTTGACACCAAAGTACTGCAACTTACCATTCATAACCTCGTGGAGAGCCGTCTCCAATTGCGCAGCCAACTCGCCTCACTGGAGGTCGAGGAGGACTACCTCGCCGATGCCACCTCGGAGCTCGACCTCAAGCTGATGACTGAGATGAGGCGAATCATTGAAGACAATCTCGCAGATAGTGACTTTACCGTAGATACGCTTGCCTACGAACTGCGTGTGAGCCGTACCTCGCTATACAACAAGGTGAAGGGCTTGACGGGCAATACCCCCTCAGACCTTATCCGCACTTGCCGTATCAGTAAGGCCAAGAAGTTGCTCCGTGATCATCATCATAGTGTGGCCGACGTGACCGAACTTGTGGGCTTCACAGACCAAAAGCATTTCCGCGAAGTGTTCAAGAAGTCGGTCGGCGTCACCCCAAGTGAGTATGCTAAGGGTTAAGAGTTTAGGGTGTAGGGTTTGGTGTTATCTCGAACATCGTGAGAGATTCCGCTCAGGGACTTTATCTAGGTTCTCGTCTTCGTTAACCTTTAACCTTGGAGATAATATAGCAGTTTACCCAGAGGTCTCTGTCATTCTGAGCAACGCGAAGAATCCCGCGCTGGGACTTGGCAAGAGACATTTGCGAGATTCTTCACTGCGTTCAGAATGACAAAATAAAGTTTTGGGTAAACATC
>JAZONP010000055.1:0-12019 GCA_045654565.1 Bacteroidaceae bacterium | reverse complement strand
AGCAGTTTACCCAGAGGTCTCTGTCATTCTGAGCAACGCGAAGAATCCCGCGCTGGGACTTGGCAAGAGACATTTGCGAGATTCTTCACTGCGTTCAGAATGACAAAATAAAGTTTTGGGTAAACATCTATATTATTACCTAAATTTTTCTTCGACTTTTATTTTTCCGTTTCATCATTCACGGCGCAAAGATAGCCCTACGTTGTCCCATAACGTGGGACGGGAGATGATTTTTTCAGGAAAAGACAAGAGGCTAGCGATTACGATTACGATTACAATAACTCTGCACTGGGGTAAATGAAAAAAATAATTACGTGTAAAAATCCTTATTCAATATGGGTATACGTAGTATACCCTTATATTGGATAAGCAATTATTATTATATACTCTAAATAGGGGACAGCGCAGTTTTTGTAATCGTAATCGTAATCGATTTCCCACGTGCGCGCGTGGTGGCCGCGCATTATGCGGGTATCCTGTCGTCAACAAATTAGGAATTAGGAGTTAGGAAACTAGGGTGTAGGTTTTAGGGGCTGTTGTGTCATCCCGAGCGTAGAGAGGGATCTCGCAGAGTCTCACGCAACGTTACATAGTCCCAGCGCGGGATCTCTCGCATTGCTCGAGATGACAGAGATGCTGATGTTTATTTTAATCGGGAGTTAGGAATTAGGATTGCCGCAGGTGTTGCGCTGGTCTGCCGCAGGTGCGACAGACCAGCGCGTAAGGTGCGAAAATCTTTTATCGCACTACAGATGAATGGATTAGACCCTATTTTGCGCTCACGAACTTTGCAGTTATTTGCAGTTGTTTGCAGTTATTTGCATTAAGTCGGAGCCTCAAATCTGCGTGTAGTATCTTTGCATTGTCAATCGATGACAATGAGAGTTTCGGCTGCTCTCGCTGAGCATGAAAGCCGGCTATCATGCGCACGTTTGCACGAAACTTGCCTCAGAAATGAGGGATTAACCCGAGTTCGAGAGGCGAGGATAGTCATCCGGAGGCAAATCCTAACTCCTAACAAGGGATGCCCCCTACGGGAGACCTCCCCCACTCGCTCTTTGACATGTTGTTTACTTGTGGCGCTTGGCGAGCTCTTCTTCGAGGTCGGAGAGGGAGAAGCCCATCTGCTCGGTGAGCACGAGGAGGTGATAGAGCAGGTCGCCCGCCTCGTAGAGGTAGCGCTCACCATTGCCGTCGATGGCTTCGATGACGGTCTCGACGGCCTCTTCGCCTACCTTCTGGGCTATCTTGTTCACACCCTTACCAAAAAGGTAGGTGGTGTAGGATCCTTCGGGCATCTTGGCGTGGCGGTCCTTGATGCAGGCCTCGAGGGTGCCGAGGAAGCCTTCGTTGTCGCGGGTGTCGAAGCACGACACGGTGCCGCGGTGGCAGGTGGGGCCGTCGGGGCGGGCCTTGATGAGGAGGGTGTCGCCATCGCAGTCGATGTACATGTCGACCACGTGGAGGTAGTTGCCGCTGGTCTCGCCCTTGGTCCACAGGGCCTGGCGGGTGCGGCTGTAGAAGGTGACACGGCCCTCGGCCTGGGTCTTCTCGAAGGCTTCTTGGTTCATGTAGCCGAGCATCAATACCTTGAGGCTGTCGGCATCCTGTATGATGACGGGAAGCAGTCCGTCGGCTGTCTTACTGAGGTTGAAATCTTGGAAATTCATATCTTAATGTTGTTTGAAAGCCTCCCCCTGATGTGTGCTTCGCGCTTCGCTTGAAACGCCCCCGCCCTTTGGGCACCCCCTCTATAAACAGAGGGGGGAGTTGGGAGAACTCCGACATCGTGGCGAAGAGGCTTGTTCTTTTTGTTACTATTGTATTCTCTTTTATGTGGACTCCGTAGTCCCCCTCCTTGACTTCAGCCCCTTCGGGCGTCGACCTAAAGGTTGGGAGGGGTTAGGGGAGGCCCCTTATATTCTTACTTTTATTCCCTTCTCGTGCAATGCTTGCTTGAGCACGGGGATGGGTATCTCGCCATAGTGGAAGATGCTGGCGGCGAGGGCTGCATCGGCACCTCCGAGGGTGAGCACATCGGCTATGTCGTCGATGCTGCCCGCTCCGCCCGAGGCGATGATGGGGATGCGCAGGTGTCGGGCCAGGCGGGCAAAGGTGTCGCAGGGGTAGCCCTGGCGCGTGCCGTCGTGGTTCATCGAGGTGAAGAGGAGTTCGCCCGCACCGCGCTCCTGTGCTTCGTGGGCCCAGTCGAAGAGCTCCTTGTCGGTGTCGCGCTTGCCGCCGTGGGTGGTGGCGAGCCAACGGCCGTCGGTGAGGCGGGCGTCGATGGCGATGACCACAAACTGCGAGCCATACTTCGAGGCTATCTCGTCGATGAGCTGGGGGCGGCGTATGGCGGCGCTGTTGATGCTGATCTTGTCGGCACCGGCATCGAGCAGGCGGCTGGCATCGTCGAGGGTGCTGATGCCTCCACCTACGGTGAAGGGGATGTCGATCTCGGCGGCTATGCGGCTCACGAGGTGGGTGAAGGTGTTGCGGCCCTCCTGCGTGGCGCTGATGTCGAGATAGACGAGCTCGTCGGCTCCCTCACGGGCATACTTGCTGCCGAGGGCAACGGCGTCGCCCACATCGCGCAGGCCTTCGAAGTTGATGCCCTTGACCGTGCGGCCATCCTTGACATCGAGACAGGGTATTATGCGTTTTGCAACCATAGTTTCAGCTCTTCTAATGTGATACGTCCCTCATAGATGGCCTTGCCCACGATGACGTGGCGGAGGTGCATTTCATTGAGACGGCGGATATCGTCCATGCTGCTGATGCCGCCGCTCACGATGATGTCCTGCTCGGGATATTTCTCCTGCAAGCGGGCATAGAGGTCGAAGGTAGGACCCTGCAGCATGCCATCCTTGGAGATGTCGGTGCAGATGACCTCACTGAGGCCGTGAGGCACGAAGCGGTCGATGAGCGCATCGATGGTCTGCCTGGACTTCTGGAGCCAGCCGTTGATGGCTACGCGGCCATCGTGGATGTCGGCTCCGAGGATGAGGCGATTGCCACCATACTCGTCGAGCCAGCGGGCAAAGAGGTCGGGCTTCGTCACGGCCACGCTGCCTATGATGAGGTAGTCGGCACCGGCATTGTAGGCATCATACAGTGCCTGATCGCTCTTGATGCCTCCACCCCACTCTATCTCAAGCGAGGTGCGGATGGCAATCTCCTCCAACACGTGGAGGTTCCGGGGGCTGCTGCTCTTGGCGCCATCGAGGTCGACCACATGCAGGCGGCGTATGCCTATATCCTGATAGCGCAGGGCCATGTCTACCGGCGATGCGTCGTATTGTTTCTTCTGGTTGTAGTCGCCCTTGGTGAGGCGCACGCACTTACCATCGATGAGGTCTATGGCGGGGATGACGTTTATCATAGTTCTAAAAAGTTTTTAATGATCTGCGCTCCCACAGCACCGCTCTTCTCGGGGTGGAACTGCGTGCCGAAGAAGTTGTCGCGCCCCAAGGCTCCGCTGAAGGCATTGATGTAGCTCGTGGTGGCGATGGTGTCGGCACAGAGCTCGGGATAGAAGGAGTGCACATAGTAGATGTAGGCTCCCTCGGCGATGTCGCGGAAGAGCGGAGTGCGCAGGTGGGTAATCTGATTCCAGCCCATGTGGGGAACCTTTAAAATTGAAAATTGAGAATTGAAAATTGACAATGAGCCATCAGAAGTCTGTTGACTGTTGTCTGTTGACTGTTGTCCTAAGAACTTCTTCACCTGGGTGCGGAAGATGCCCATGCACTCCACGTTGCCCTCTTCGCTGCTCTGGCACATGAGCTGTGTGCCCACACAGATGCCCAGTACGGGCTGCGTGAGCGTGGGGATGAAGGTGTCGAGACCGCGCTCGGCAAGCTTGGCCATGGCGGTAGAGGCCTCGCCCACACCGGGGAGGATGACCTTATCGGCCTTCATCAATATCTCCTTATCGTCGGTATACACCCAGTCGGTGCAGCCCACGCGGCGGAGCGCATTGGTCACCGAGCAGATGTTGCCTGTGTCGTAGTTTACTATGGCTATCATAATACTCCTTTGCTGCTGGGCAGGTCATAGTTGAACGGCTGGCGATGTATGGCTGCACGCAGGCTGCGGGCAAAGGCCTTGAACACGCCTTCGATGAGGTGGTGGTTGTTGTCGCCACGGGCACTGATGTGGAGGTTGCAACGCAGGGCTGCACACAACGAGTAGAAGAAGTGGCGGAACATCTCGGTGGGGGTGTCGCCCACGTATTCGCGGGTGAAGGTGACGTCCCAGTCGAAGTCGATGCGACCGCCCAGGTCGAGCAGCACGAGGGCCTTGCACTCGTCCATGGGCAGGGCAAAGCCGTAGCGCTCGATGCCGCGCTTGTCGCCCAAGGCCTCGCGCAAGGTGTCGCCAAGGGCGATGGCCACATCTTCCATGGTGTGGTGCTCGTCGACCTCGAGGTCGCCCTTGCACTGCACCTGCAGGGAGAGACCGCCGTGATGGGCTATCTGGTCGAGCATGTGATCGAAGAACTTAAGACCGGTATCGATGTGTGAGGGCATGCGGCCGTCGAGGTCCACGGTGACACGGATCTGTGTCTCCCGGGTGTTGCGCTCGGCAGTAGCCACGCGGGCCGTGCGACGCAGGTACTCGACAATCTCGCTCCACGAAGTGGTGCAGAGGGCACACACCTCGGTGAGTCCCTGCTCGGCCAACGCCTCGCGCGCCTTCTCGGGCGACTGCAGGAGGATGGCACGGGCACCGAGGTTCTTGGCCAGCATCACATCGGTGAGGCGGTCGCCAATGACGTAGCTCGCGGCCAAGTCGTAGTCACCCGTGAGGTACTTGCCAAACATCCCCGTGCCGGGCTTGCGCGTGGGGGCGTTCTCCTCGGGCATGGTGGGGTCGATGAGGATGTCATCGAAGCACACCCCCTCTGAGGCGAGCACCTTGAGCATCATCTCCTGGGGCGGGAGGAAATCCTCCATGGGGAAGCTCGCTGTGCCGAGGCCGTCCTGATTGCTGCACATCACGAGGCGGTAACCCAATGTGCTGAGGGCTTTCATGCCACTGATGGCACCAGGCACAAAGTCGGTCTTGGCGATGCTGTCTATCTGAAAGTCCACGGGCGGCTCAACGAGAATCGTACCGTCACGATCTATAATAAGTAATCGATCCATAACAATCTTTGCTTTAAGAGTCGCAAATGTAGCATAAGAGTATCAAAATATCAAATTTTAGGTAAAGTTTGTGCGCTAAAGAAAATTATTCGTAACTTCGCGGCTCAAGAAGAAATGCCGATGATTGACCAAGCGACGATAGACCGTATCATGGATGCCGCACAGATTGAGGATGTGGTATCGGAGTTTGTTACCTTGAGACGACGAGGGGTAAACTTGGTGGGTCTATGCCCGTTCCATGATGACAAGACTCCATCGTTCTACGTATCACCCGCCAAGGGCTTGTGCAAATGCTTCAGCTGTGGCAAGGGAGGTAATGTGGCGCATTTCATCATGGAGCACGAGCAGCTCAACTACTACGAGGCCATGAAATGGCTGGCCAAGAAGTACGGCATCGAGGTAAAGGAGCGAGAGCTCTCTAACGAAGAGAAGCTGGCACAGAGCGTACGCGAGAGCCTCTTCCTCGTGAACAGCTTTGCCAACAACTACTTCCAGGACATCTTGCATAACCATCGTGACGGACAGGCCATCGGCATGAGCTACTTCCGCCAACGTGGCTTCCGCGACGACATCATCAAGAAGTTCCAACTGGGCTTCAGCACCGAAAGTCGCGATGCGCTGTTCCAGGAGGCGAAGAAGAAGGGTTTCAACACCGACTATCTGGTAAAGACTGGCCTCTGCTACACCCGCGACGACGGGCAGGTGAGAGACCGCTTTTGGGGGCGCGTGATATTCCCCGTACACACCCTATCGGGCAAGGTCGTGGCCTTCGGAGGCCGCGTGCTCAACACGGCAGATAAAAAGGTGGCCAAGTATGTCAACTCGCCCGAATCGGAGATATACCATAAGAGCCGCGAGCTCTACGGCATATACTTTGCCAAGCAGGCCATCGTGAAGCAAGACAAGTGCTTCCTCGTGGAGGGATACACCGACGTCATCTCCATGCATCAGGCAGGGGTCGAGAATGTGGTAGCCTCATCGGGTACGGCGCTCACCTCGGGACAGATACGCATGATACACCGCTTCACCAATAACATCACCGTACTCTACGACGGTGACTGGGCGGGTATCAAGGCATCGCTGCGAGGTATCGACATGCTGCTCGAAGAGGGCATGAACATCAAGGTGATGCTACTCCCCGACGGCGAAGACCCCGACAGCTTTGCCCGCAAACATAATGCTACAGAATTCCAAGAGTATATCGCAGCACATGAGGTGGACTTCATCCGTTTCAAGACCAATCTCCTGATGAGCGATGCACAGGGCGACCCTTACAAGCGTTCAAAAGTCATCAAGGACATCGTAGAGAGCATATCGGTCATCCCCGAAGCTATCGTACGCTCCGAATACATCAAGGAGTGTAGCCAAATGCTGCATGTGGAGGAGCGCATCCTCATCAACGAGGTGGCCAAGCTAAAGAGAGCGAAAGAGGAAAAGGGCAACAAGGGACAGTACCAGAAAGATGCTACATCCTCTTCGCAAGGAGAATCTAATCCTGCCGCACCCGGTAGCCCAACTCCGACAGAGCATGGCGCCCCTGAGCTGCCACCCATAGGAGTTGACGAGCTGCCTCCTACAGGCAACGGCGACATACCGGCAAATCATCAGCCCGACGCACCCTCTGCGCCATGGGACGAACACGCGAGAGGTCCTCTCTATGCCAAAGAGCGCCTCATCGTGCAACAACTCATACGACATGGCGAAAAGACGATGGGAATTGACGAAGAGACTCAACGCCAGGTTTCCGTGACCGAGTATGTAGTTTCTGAACTTGAGATGGATAGCATAACCTTCACTACACCAATCTTTGCAGAGGTGGTGAGGGAGTTGCAGCAACATATCGGAGAACCGGAGTTCATCGCCGAACGCCATTTCATCACACATGCCAATCCCGAACTGAGCCGATTGGCTGTAGACCTGATCGAGGAGAAATACCAATTGAGCAAATCGCACCAGAAAGCCTTGGTCAGCGAAGATTGCAGACTAGTAGAACTCATGACACGCCTCATGGTGGAGTACAAGCACTCACTGGTGGAAATGGAGCTTAAAGACACGCTCAATCTATTGCGACAACCCGACGTAATGGCAGACTCTCAAAAATGTATGGAGGTCATGGGACGATACAAAGAACTCATGGAGATAAAGCAACAGATGGCCAAGCACCTCGGCGACAGGGTGATTGGTTGAGCAGCTTTGCTGCGGTGATAGGCTATGAGGCCTTGGCTGTTAGCTGTTGGCTTTTAGCTGTTGTTATGGATTGCTGGTTATGGGGCAGTGGAGCCGCTGCAAGTTTTCGTTATCGTTTTCGTCAGCCGTTACTATTGTCTGAACTAGCCGTTACTATTGTCTGAACTCCTGTAACTCCTGAACTCCTGAATAAAACACTTATCCACGAATGAGGTTCATAAATTCTTCACGGGTCTTGGCCTGATTAAAGGCACCTGTAAAATCTGATGTTGTAGTGATGGAATTTTGCTTCTCGATACCACGCATCTGCATGCACATGTGCTGAGCCTCAACGACAACCATCACGCCAAGAGGATTGAGAGTCTCCTGTATGCACTCCTTGATCTGCATGGTCATGCGCTCTTGCACCTGCAAGCGATGTGAGAAGATGTCGACTACACGAGCAATCTTGCTCAACCCAGTGATGTAGCCGTTAGGGATATAAGCCACGTGTACCTTACCAAAGAAGGGCAACATGTGGTGTTCGCAAAGCGAGTAGAAATCAATATTCTTCACGATGACCATCTGACTATAGTCCTCCTTGAACTTAGCCGAATCGAGCACAGCCTTCGGGTCCATACGATAGCCCCGAGTGAGTGTCTGCATGGCACGGGCTACACGCTGAGGGGTCTTCACAAGGCCTTCACGCTCTACGTCTTCACCCAACAAACCGAGGATTTGACGATAGTGGTCTTCCAACTCCAAATTACGCTCGTCAACGGGGTAGCTGCTCGGATTCTCCATCATCATAATACGATATTAATCAATTGGTTGGGAAGGATAGCAATCTCTTTAAAATTACGCGATCTCTTGAGCATGCGCATCGCCTGGTCAGCCTCTTCGATAGTCTTATAGTCACCGACACGGCATACCCATCGGGGAGCCACAAACTCGGTATAGACAGGTATCTCAGGATACTTATCCTTGACATACTGCGCAGCCTTGAGAGCCTCCTCCTTGGCCGCTCGTGTATTGCCTCCAGCATAAATCTGTATGCGGTAGCCTACGGTCTGTATCTTCTTGCCCTTACTCAAAGAGGGGTCGTAAACCATGCCCAACAAAGCATCAAGACGCGCATCCTGATGGATTGTTATCACGCCCTGCCCTGGAACATCCTGCTCCAAACGGTCCACGATATTGTCCTGGGCCATAAGTGGAAGGCTGACGAGAGCCAA
This sequence comes from Bacteroidaceae bacterium, assembly GCA_045654565.1. GTDB lineage: Bacteria > Bacteroidota > Bacteroidia > Bacteroidales > Bacteroidaceae > UBA1189. The sequence continues at coordinate 3,468 of JAZONP010000055.1, read as the reverse complement.
AAGCAATACACTGAGTCGTTTCATAATAGTAGAATTGAAAAAAAACAAGGAGAACTCCGAGTACTCAGAGAGCTCGGAGTTCTCCGAAATAAGATAAAGCGTCGCTTATGCCTTGAAAGCGTCGATGATACCCTTGAAGTCAGCTACGCTGAGGGCTGCACCACCGATAAGACCACCGTCAACGTCGGGGTTAGCGAAGAGTTCCTTAGCGTTAGAAGGCTTGCAGCTACCGCCATAGAGGATAGAAGTGTTGTCAGCAACCTCCTTGCCGAACTGCTTAGCAATCACTGAACGGATGTAAGCGTGGATCTCCTGAGCCTGCTCTGCAGTAGCGGTCTTACCGGTACCGATAGCCCAAACGGGCTCGTAAGCGAGCACGATCTTAGAGAAGTCCTCTGCAGAGAGACCGAAGAGTGAACCCTCGAGCTGGTTGTATACCACCTCGTTCTGCTTGCCAGCCTCACGCTCCTCGAGTACCTCACCGATACAGAAGATAGGAGTCAAACCATTAGCCAAAGCCAAGAGAACCTTCTCCTTGAGGATCTCTGCAGTCTCACCGTAGTAAGCACGACGCTCAGAGTGACCGAGGATAACGTACTGAGCACCTGTAGAAGCTACCATAGAGGCAGAAACCTCACCAGTGTAAGCACCAGACACCTTGTCAGCGCAGTTCTCAGCACCAACAGCGATGATACCCTTATCTACGATAGGAGTTACCGATGCCAAGTGGATAAAGGGAGTACAGATGATAACCTCGCAATTGGGTTTGTCTGCTGTCAAAGCCTCGTTGAGCTCAGTAGCCAAAGCGATACCCTCCTGGAGAGTCTTGTTCATTTTCCAGTTACCTGCAACAATGTTCTTTCTCATTTTCTTTTAATTTTTTTAATGTTATTATCGAATTAATTCTTTGCTCATAGCATTTCAATATGCAAAAATAGTGCAATTCGAGCGGAGAACAAAATAAATCGATTTATTTTTGCTCTAGCGAGACGTTCAGACCTTAAGCCTTCATCTTCAGCACAGCCAAATAGTCATAATGCTCACCCTGGCTGACAAGTTCGGCACTAAAGCCATACTGCTCGGCATAATAAGACAACGTGTCAAAGTCGATATAAAGCCAATCAAAGGTGTCGCCCTTAACCTGCTTATACTGCATACGGAAATCCACAATACCATAGTAGTCGCCCGCCACATCGATGAGGTATGATCCATCTTCCTCCTCAAACAGATACTTCAAGTCACTTGAATCCATGTAGATGCATCCCCCAGGCCTGAGCAGCTGCTTCATACGAAGGAAGAATCGCTCCATACCATCGATGTTACCAATAATTCCCGACCCATTCATCAGCAGCAGAATGGTATCATATTGCTCAGCAAAACGCTCATCGTACAGGTCTACGGCACGCGCATCCTTAACTCCACGCTGTTGCATCACCTCCACCGAAAGCTCAGAGATATCAATGGCTGTCACCTCCTTACCCATAGATTGCAATGCCAAAGCATGGCAACCACTACCTGCACCTACATCAAGGACTTTGCCATCAGCCAAGGCCAGAGCCTTCTGTTCCAACTGAGGCATCTCTTCCAAGGTACGAAAGAGTTGCTCCACGGGAATCTCATCCTCGTCAAATTGTGAAGAAAACACACGGAGCGTACTTGCACGACCCGTACGATGGTATTCTGAGATAGCAGCACCCATCGGATCTTTTTGTTTTGAGAGAAGCATATGAAATTGAGAATTGAAAATTAAAAACTCTATCATGCGACACGAGATACCAACGAGCGCAGCCTATCTTCGCATCTTTTTAGATGCAAAGGTAGCGTTATTGGCCGATTTTTACTACTTTTGTGCCCGAAAAATGCGAAGGCATCTCTTGTTCAATAAAAATAGGTTAAAAAAAACAATGTACTTGAATACAAACACCTTTCGTACTGCCATCATCGCAGGTGCTGCTGTAGGCATTGCAGGATGGGGATATTTAGCATGCACCAACATCATTGGTGCCGTACTCTTCTCATTTGGACTACTCACCGTGGTTGGCTATAAATTACCGCTCTACACCGGCACTGCAGGATTTATCCCCCTACGTGACGAGCAAGGACGCAGTTGTTGGATGAGCGCCATCACACAAGTACTATTCATTCTGTTAGGAAACATCACGGGATGTCTATTGGTATCACTGCTATCTCGACTTTCTCCTATCGACCTGGGCAGTGCTGCACAACGCATCCTGGAGGGACGCTTGGCTATAGGCCCCATACGTGCCGGCCTACTGGCTATAGGTTGTGGATTCATCATGACCACCGTGGTCACCTTTGCACGAGAAGGCAAGCCTTTGGCTCTACTTTTCGGCGTACCCCTCTTCATCAATTGCGGCTTCCCCCACTGCCTGGCAGACGCATTCTACTACCTCACCGTGCCCGTAAGCTATACCATGGCACACATCACCGAAGTATTGCTACTCTATCCTTGCCTGGTAATCGGTAACTTTATCGGCTGTAATCTCTATCGTTTCATTGCTCCGGCAAAGTAAATCATCCTTTTTTCAGATACCCTATCAGCACCGGCCCATAGAATGGGTCGGTGTTATATTTTAGGAGATAATATAGCAGTTGTCCACCAACACTAAAATCTCATCGATGGTGTCATCCCGACAAAGCGAAGCGCCGAGGGATCTCACGCAGGAACTCTGCCAGTGCACTCTGCGAGATTTCTCGCTTTGCTCGAAATGACACGAGACGTTTTGGACAACATCTATATTATTGCCATATTTTATGATGCCACGAGCCATCAAAAGCCAAAGGAAGTAGCTCCCCTACTCCACCCTCGACAAGGCATACGACTTCAGCGCCATAGAGCAGCAGGCGTATGGGGCGCTGATGGCGCTGCTCGACCTCAAGCATCACTTGGCGGCAGGCGCCACAAGGAGCTATTGGAGACTCGGTAAACCGCCCCTCCGTATAGGCAGCTATGGCCAATGCCTCCACCGCCTTATCGGGATATGCGGAGCCAGCATAAAAGAGCGCCGTACGCTCAGCACACAACCCCGACGGATAGGCTGCATTCTCCTGATTAGTTCCCGTAACGACGGTACCATCTAAAAGTCGCACGGCAGCCCCTACCCGAAAGTGCGAATAAGGAGCATAACTACGCTCTGTAGCATGCTTGGCTACATCTATAAGCTGACGATCCGACTCACAGAGTTCTTCGTAGGAGCAGAGCATGTATCTACAAGTATGGATAAGTTCTTTCATCGTCGCAAAGTGTTTGTTACGACAAAAGTAGAAAAAACTTTTGTTATAATATCATCGGCAGACTTATTTGTTGGAGATAATATAGCAGTTTACCCAGAGGTCTCTGTCATTCTGAGCAACGCGAAATAACCTTTAGGTCGCCGTAAGGCAATCCCGCGCTGGGACTTGGCAAGAGACATTTGCGAGATTCTTCACTGCGTTCAGAATGACAAA
>JAZONP010000054.1:0-1976 GCA_045654565.1 Bacteroidaceae bacterium | reverse complement strand
CGAAATGTTGTTGTCTCTGGGGATATCCATGGAGACTTCAATCTCTTGGTGTATAAACTTTGTGTGCTGTATCAAATGAAGGACACCGTGCTAATAGTGGCTGGTGATTGTGGGTTTGATTTTGAGAAGAAGGAGTATTACGAGCAAATGGCAAGGCGTAATGTCAAAAGAATGAATGAGGCCAATAATTGGATTGTATTCGTGCGTGGCAATCATGATAATCCTCTTTATTTTGATGGCAAGCAATTCAAACATAAACGCTTTATTGCTATTCCCGACTATTCTATTCTTTTGGCCTGCAAACATACAATACTTTGCGTTGGTGGTGGAATCTCAATTGACCGTCAATATCGTATGGAAGAATGGAAGAAATATTGCGTGAAGCATCGAATGTGTCCCAATACAGAGGATAAGTTTGGTAAGAACTTTTATTGGTCCGATGAAGCTCCGGTTTATAATGATGAAATGCTCACTCTGATAAACCAAAAGTTTGCTATCGATACAGTAATTACTCATACAGCTCCCGACTTTTGTGAACTGATAAACAAAAACGGATTGTATTCTTTTGCGGCTTCGGATGAAAACTTATTGAAAGACGTAGAGGATGAACGAACGACAATGACAAAGCTATATGATCGCCTTGTTTATGATGCTCACCCTCTTACACATTGGTATTATGGTCATTTTCATCAGTCATGGCACTCCTCTATTGAAGGAGTGTTGTTCAAGATGCTTGATATAATGGAATTTACATCTATTGACTATTAGAATTTAGTTAGCATACACATACATCGAAAAAGAAATGAAGGAAGAATGTTTGATATGTAGTGCTCCATTGAAATATTTGGAAAAGGAAATTCTCATGGAGTGTGCTATTTGCCACAAGAAGGAAGATAGCAAGACCTGTTGCGAACAAGGACATTACGTCTGCAACGAGTGCCACACAAAGGGCATAGATGCCATTTACAAGCTTTGCCTTGACGAAACCTCCAAGAATCCGATCGAAATAATGGAGAAGATGATGGCGATGCCCTTCTGCCACATGCACGGCCCCGAGCATCATGTGATGGTGGGAGCCTCTTTGCTGACAGCTTATCACAATGCCGGTGGCGACATCGAGCTTCCCGATGCATTGGTGGAACTGATGAAGCGAGGCAAGCAGGTTCCAGGTGGAGCTTGTGGCTTCTGGGGAGCCTGTGGAGCGGGATTAAGTTCAGGTATGTTCATCTCCGTCATCTCGCACTCCACACCCTTGACCGTCGAACCCTTTGCTTTGTCGCACAAGATGTCGGCAGCATCGTTGGGTAAGATTGCCGAGGTGGGTGGTCCACGATGCTGCAAGCGCGATTCCTATCTGTCCATTCAGGCAGCCATTGATTTCGTGGAAACGAATTTCGGTGTACACATGGACAAATCTTCCATCGTGTGCAGACATTTCGGCAAGAATAACCAATGCATCCGAATACGTTGTCCTTTCTTTCCCAAGCATCAGTAATGACTAATATTTAATTGCATTTTATGAGAGTATTGATTTTATGCACAGGCAATAGTTGCCGTAGTCAGATGGCACACGGATTCCTTCAGTCTTTCAGTCGTGACTTTGAAGTGCATTCTGCAGGGACTAAACCGGCCGAAAGGGTGAATCCTAAAGCCATTGAAGTGATGAAGGAAGTGGGTATTGACCTATCCAACCATAGACCCAAAAGTGTAGAAATATATCTCAACGACCAGTGGGATTATGTGATAACCGTCTGCGGTGGAGCCAATGAAAGTTGCCCCAACTTCATAGGCAAAGTAGGCAAGCGACTACACATTGGTTTTGACGATCCTTCAGATGCAACGGGTACGGATGAATTTGTGATGAACGAATTTCGCAGAGTAAGGGACGAAATTCATGAGAAGTTTAAGGAAATCTTCTTATAAGATAATATGCAACCACCGAAGATAGAATGCTCCACCCCAGAAGAAAGGCGAGC
>JAZONP010000053.1:0-2057 GCA_045654565.1 Bacteroidaceae bacterium | reverse complement strand
CAAGTGAAGATTCTTATAGCAGCGCACCCTTACGCCAGGCTGCCAAGAGACATAAAACTGGACATCTCCTTTATCGACACTAATATCATCCTTCTTTGTCGTTCCATCTACTGGGTCAACCCAGTACGCTCCTTCCAAATCTGTGACAAAAGCCGCACCTAATGCCAAATCGCTGTAGAATGAGAAAATCTTACGTTCACCCAAATGAAAGTATCTGCGGCCATATAGAGCTGCGCTAAAGCTATTGACGTCTGTATAGCCAGGAGTAATAGTGTATACATTCACATTCTTTCCTGCCATCAATCCCAACGTGCGTTTCTCATCGATGCGCACACCACCTGTCACTGCGAAGCCACCAGCATAAATGCCCAGATTGCCACGCACCGTAACCTCGGACCTCCAATTCTTTCTTCCCTCATCCGAGAAGCTCTCCTTGATGCTCTGGGCTTGCACAGAGGTCAATGAAAACATCATAAGAATGCCACAAGCAATGGATTTGAAGAAATCCTTTTTCATGGTAAAATATGTATTTATAGTTAGTTACTGGGACAAATGTACTAAAACTTTTCAATACTCCGCACACTATCATCGGATTATTTTCAGTAGTACTGCTTTGCTCAATCTTTTATACAGCACTTAAAGCAAATGCCGCATCAAAAGGTATATGAACAGGATTATTCAAGTAATTCTTCCAAGCCTCCTCTTGATGGCTAAGATCTGAAAGCTTGCGTGAGGAGTAGGCTCCCATATTGGCGCATATCCTATCCATAATATCCAGTTCGGCCTCCACGAATAATCCTTCATCGGCCTTGGCTGTTGCTATCAATACGCTACCCGTGTATTCACCGGCAGGGCGTAGCTCCTGCGTTATCTCAGAAAACTCGCTATATACTTTGTCCCAGCGGTCGGGGACAGGACCGTAGCTGATGGCCTTGTAAGCCAGACCAGTCATCGCTGTTCCTCGTTCGCGATACGACACGAAATCGATATAGAAAAGGAGTTTGTTCATCTTGGTGTACCACACCTCGCCGCATCGCTCCAGCACGTAGAGCATAATGTTTTTCAGTCGGTTCAGTGAAGTGGGGGCATAACCATTGTCGGCCCCTCGCACACAACTGAATATGCGTGACTTTTCGTATTTCTCTATCTGATGGCCTACTCGGTTGTTTTCTATTACGGCATTGACTTTTTCCACAATCTTGTGATACTCGGATGCAGTGGCAAAGAGGTTTCTCGAACTTTCCACCATACTGAGCATTACCTTGGGGTTCATTATAGAACGAATAATTCTTCCATTCGATACATTAGGCACTTCGCCCTGTTCGTAAAGCCTGTATTGATTGGTACCGATGCCGAGGATGAGCGACATCTTGGACGCGCTGATGCCATAACGATTGCGCACAGCAATGATTTCGTCAGTATAGGGGATACCAAACTTGGCACGATACTGATTGGTTACCTGAATGAAACTTGCAGTATCACTATCGTCTGTCGTAAAAGACTCGCCCGTGTCTTCACACAGCCACGACAGATGGTAGTACTCATAGGAATCGCCGCGGAAATTCCACGTGCGCTTCTCATACACTCGTTTCATCTCTTTGCCTGTAAATGGACTTTTCATTGCTATTCCTCCTGTTATTTAAAAGCGTATTGTAAAGGATGTTCTGCCAAATGAAAGGAGATGCATATCGTCTGACAATTGACTCCACCAAGCATAATCTTAATATATACCTCACGGCCCTTGACATCTTTACCGAATACCCACATCTCTCCCAAATGGTTCAGCGTATCTACAACGGGCCCTTGAATATAGTCCTCTACGCTGAGGCTTTCAATCACGACCTTTCGGTATGAAGGCACAATTTCCAGTTCCTCCAGCGTCTTTTGGTTCTTACCTCTATCGTCTCTATACAAGATGCCATATATATTCATCTTTGTATGAAACTGGTTCAAGAACGCTTGAACCTCCTCTTTGGTTATCATAGTATAATGTTTTGCTGGCAAAGTTACATTATTTTATCGGAATAACACAATATTTCAACGTTAAAGTTGATTTT
>JAZONP010000052.1:0-16290 GCA_045654565.1 Bacteroidaceae bacterium | reverse complement strand
GCCTTCCTTGACGCGAACAGCAACGCCACCTACTCCTTCTATAAGGAACCCTTCCCCCGTCGCGACGACTGGGAGTGTCCCACGATAGAGCGCGACGACATCGTCCTCTTCGGCTCCTACTATGCCCTCAACCCCGCCATGCGCTACAAGGTGAAGGGTCTGCTCGATGAGGCTCGCCGCGTGGGAGCCATCGTCTACTACGATGTCAACTTCCGTCGCAACCATGCCGGTGAGGCCATCAAACTCGCCAGCACTGTCATCGAGAACCTGGAGTATGCCGACATCGTGCGCGGATCAGACGAGGATTTCGAGGTGCTCTACCGCATCGGTGAGGGCGATAGGGTGTTCAGGGAGAAGGTCGAGTTCTACTGTCCCCGACTCATCTACAGCCGTGGAGCACAAGGAGTAGAGTTACACAGCCGTACCCTCACCAAGCACTACGCCATCGACCCCGTGACCCCCGTGAGCACCATCGGCGCGGGCGACAACCTCAATGCCGGCATTCTCTACGGACTCATCAAGTACCGCATCCGTCGCGACGACCTCGGCCATCTCACCGAGCACGACTGGGACCAGATCATCCGTTGTGGCCTTGCCTTCAGTGCCGATACTTGCCTCAGTGCCGACAACTACATCAGCCGCGAGTTTGCGAAAAAAGTAGTTGCTGATAATTAGAGGCTGATTGGGTACATAAAAAATAAAGGACACCATTGGCGTCCTTTATTTTTTTTATAAAGTAGATGAGATTAATAGTTCTCCTTCTGTACCTCGAAGTATGCTTGGGGATGGAGACATGCAGGGCAAGCCTTGGGTGCCTCTGAAGCCTCGATAACGAAACCGCAGTTGCGGCACTGCCAGAATACCTTACCGTCCTTTACGAATACTTTGCCCTCCTCAATATTCTTCAAGAGTTCGAGGTAACGCTCCTCGTGGGCCTTCTCTGCAATGGCGATGTTGCGATACATAGCAGCGATTGCGGGGAAACCCTCTTCCTGGGCGATGTCGGCAAACTTGGGATAGTCCTCTACCCACTCCTCGTGCTCACCGGCAGCAGCAGCGCGGAGGTTCTCCATGGTGGTGCCGATAACGCCTGCGGGGAACTTGGCGGTGATCTCTACCATGCCACCCTCGAGGTACTTGAACATGCGCTTAGCGTGCTCCTTCTCCTGCTCAGCAGTCTCGGTGAAGATGGCTGCAATCTGCTCGTAGCCCTCTTTCTTGGCCTGGCTTGCGAAATAGGTGTAGCGCATACGTGCCTGTGACTCGCCAGCGAATGACATCATAAGGTTCTTCTCAGTCTGTGTTCCAATAATACTCTTTGCCATAATCTTATATTTTTTTAGTTGTTAATTGTTCTTGTTGATGTTTGTTTTCGTTGCAAAGATAGAGTGAGTTTTCGTATTGTGCAAATAGATATGATTTATCGTATGATAAGTTTTGTCTATCAATAGACTTTAGTCGCGCATCTCGAGTTCTACGATATAATCCGTTCCTGAAGGTACCTCATCGAAGAAGATGGTGACACCCTCTTTTGTGCGCTTGGTCTTGAGCGCTTGCTTGGTGTCGTAGACAAATGCTTTCTTTACCTTGCTCTGTAGGGGTAAGGTGAGTGATTTCTCTTGATGGTCGAAGATATGCACGAAGAGGCGATTGCCCTTGCGTGTGGTGACACCCCACTCCTGTACGGGGATGTCGCCAGCAACGGTGCCGTAGATGGTCTCTCCGTAGCGGCTGGTCCATTCTCCGATCTCTTTTAGGCGGTCGAGTGCAGTAGCGGGAATCTTGCCATTGGGCTGAGGACCGACATTGAGCAGGAGGTTGGCTCCCTTGCCCGAGGTGCTCACGAGATAGCGTATCAGCGTCTCGGCACTCTTGTAGTTCTGGTCTATAATCTTGTATCCCCACATGCCGTTCATCGTCTGACACGTCTCTAAGGGGAGGCGGCTCACGGCTTGTCCCGACAGGCCTGCCTTGTTCTCGCCGGGGAGGTCACGCTCGAAGATCTGTATGTCCTCACCCTCGATGGGCGTTTGGTGATGGTTGTTACCCACCAGGCACGAGGGCTGCAGGCGATGGATCAGTGCATATTGCTCCTCGAGTTGCCAGTCGAAGGGGATGGAATCGCAATCGTGGTCCCACCAACCATCAAACCATATGGCACCAATCTCGCCATAGTTGGTCAGCAGTTCGGTAAGTTGGCGGTTCATAAAGGCGTAGTACGATGGCCAGTCCTCTTTGTTAGGATCTTTTCCCGTACCGCGTCCCGTACGTCCGGCGGGATAGTCGTCGCGAGTCCAGTCGATGTGCGAGTAGTAAAGGTGAAATTTTATACCTTGGCGGTGGCACTCATCGGCCAGTTCCTTGATGACATCACGCCCGAAGGGTGTAGCGTCCACGATATTGTAGTGAGACTGCTCGGTGTCCCACATCGAGAAACCGTCGTGGTGGCGTGAGGTGAAGCAGATATACTTGGCTCCGGTGGCCTTGATGGCACTCACCCATTCCTTGGCATCGAAGCCGATAGGGTAGAAGGCCGAGGCAGCCTTAGCATACTCCTTGTTGTCGATGTTGGCATTGGTCATATACCATTCGCCCTGGGCAAACATGCTGTATATGCCCCAGTGGATGAAGATACCCAACTTGCTGTCGGCAAACTCTTGCCGCGCCTTGAGGTTCTCTGCTGTGGGTACATAATGCACTTGCTGCTGTGCCAGGCACGAAAGCGATAGAAGTGCAGATACAAGTGTTAGGAGATTCTTTTTCATTGGTATCTTGTCTTTTGTCCGTTATGTAAAAGTCGGTTTGACAAAATTAGTAAACTTTTTCGGATATTCTCTATTCCCTTTAACGAAAAAGATATAACTTTGTGATACTAACGCACATTAAACACGACTCATCATGAATATCCAGCAGTTAGAGTATATCGTGGCACTTGACAAGCATCGTCACTTTCAGAGAGCCGCTGAGGCATGTGGCGTGAGCCAGCCTACGCTGAGTTCACTGGTACAGAAACTCGAGGAAGAACTCGACCTCACCCTCTTCGACCGCAAGAGCCACCCTATCTGTCCTACCGATAGTGGACGAGCCGTGATAGACCAGGCGCGCGTGATACTATATAATATAGCCCAACTCAAGGAGATGACACGTTCGGAAAAGGAGATGGAGAGCGGTATGGTGCGTATCGGTGTTATCCCCACGGTAGCACCCTATGTGTTACCCCGACTCTTCAAGCAGATGCAGAAGGCTTCGCCACAGATTGAGTTACGTGCTTTCGAACTGCGTACCGCAGTCATCATCGAGCAACTGCGCAAGGCTGAGCTCGACATGGCCATCCTTGCCACTCCCTTGGAACAGCCCGACTTCCTCGAGATACCCCTCTACTACGAGAAGTTTACCGCTTACGTGTCGCCCGGTGAAGAACTATATCAGAAGGAGGAGATAGCCGCGTGTGATATGCCTACCGAACACTTGTGGGTATTGAAGGAGGGTCATTGCATGAGAAACCAAGTGTTTAACTTCTGCCAGACCCAGTCGGCCTATTCTACCACCTACGAGGCAGGTAGTATCGACACGCTCATCAAGATTGTTGATGAGAACGGAGGTTATACCGTTATCCCCGAGTTGCACCTACCTCTGCTGCACGACGGACAGCAGAAGCATGTACGCCAACTGGCTGCTCCCACTCCAGTGCGTGAAATCTCTCTCGTCATCCGCCAGGACTACGTGCGTGAACGTCTCATCAATGCCGTGGCCGACGCCGTGAAGGCCATCATCCCCGATGAAATGCTCGATGCCCGACTAAAAAAGTTTGCGATTAAACTATAAAAGGTTTAAGGTAGAGAATATATGTGGGCTACATTGTAGAGTTTCCTCACCACTAAACAAAATTTAAATGCAAACGTTATCATACTACACTTAAAATGAAATGTAGTATGAATGTTATCAATCTCACCGAGAGTGAATTTCTAAAACACGTGGCCGACTATCGAATCTCTCATTCGACATGGCACTATTTCGGTAATCTACCTGCTATCATTGACTTCTATGCTGGGTGGTGTGGACCATGCCGAGTGCTCGCTCCCATCCTTGAAGAACTGGCTGATGTGTATAAAGATCAAATTGTCGTATATAAAGTCGACGTAGATAAGTGTGAGGCTTTGGCCCAAGCATACGACATACGTTCCATACCCACCACGTTTTTCATTCCTATGAAGGGACGCCCTGTAAAGATGGTGGGTGCCATCTCGAAGAAAGAACTCGAGCGTCAGATTCACGAGGTGTTACTCAAAGACCAACTCCAACATGCAGAAGTATAAATGTACTATATGTAACTGGGTGTATGATCCCAAAGTGGGCGACCCCGAACATAATATTCTTCCTGGAACACCTTTTGAAGAACTCCCCGACGACTGGGTATGTCCACTTTGCTTCGTAGGCAAAGAGGATTTTGAGCCTAGCGAGGAATAGAGATATGTCGTACAAACAACAATGACCGGACATTCGTTCCGGTCATTGTTGTGTATATAGAGAACCTAAATACTCACTTAATCACAACTTTGGCTACGCCTTAGTTGTTCACGCTTGGCAAAGCTTATGCAAGCATAGCTCTGCACTCACTTAATCACAACTTTTTTCCCATTGGTGATGTATAGTCCCTTAGTGGGATGGGTGTGACGACGTCCTTGAAGGTCATAGTACGAGGGTTGCGAGGCAGTGACGTCTACTTCTGTTGCCTCAATCTCTGTGTCAATGGCCATACGCTCTACGGGAATCTCTACCCACTCGCTTTTGAGATGCACGGTACCCGAGGGGAGGGAGGCCGAGGTCGTCACATAGTATCCCTTAGGAATATACTCCTCATAGGAGGGGTATGCGCTACCTGCAGTCAAGCTAAACTCCTTCTTGCCTACGCTGATGCCGCGGAAGTAGAAGTTGTAGGTGAGCGTGCCGTTCTCACCCTCTTTCAGTTCGTTATCGACGGTAGATTCCATTGTCCAGAATGAGGAGCCATTGCCACTGCCATGAGCAAAGAGTCTCGCTTTGGTGGTATTGTCTACATTGTTGTTGATGGCATTGCCCGAGGTATTGTTGTAGCAGATAGCCACAAAGCCGGGGAGGGTAGTGGTGTCAAACTCCCACTCAGTCTTGTTGTTGCTGCTGAGCTCTACCATCGTATTATTATTACCATTGGCTGCATAGAGATACTTGCCGCTGACATTACTGCGGATGTAGTACTTGTTTGCCGTAGTAGTCTCCTCGAGGGTCCATAGGGTACACTCGCTACCCTGACCATTCAGTGTGCCATTGTTGTCGGCAAGGCAACGTCCACGGTCGGCGCTTTTGTTGGTAAAGGTGACGATGTTGCTGGTTATATCCGATGTCGGGGCTTGGCGGGGGATGTAGTCGTCCATCCAGTGGCGTGCATAGATGTATTCGCCTAGGTCGAGCATCTCGGTGTCAATGGTCATGCGACGTACGAAGCTTCGCCAATCCTTCTTCTCCTGTGGTGTCCATCCTGCCTCAGCCACACACATGAAGCGCGGCAGGGCGAGGTACTCCAAATACTCATTGCTACTCACATGCTCCGTCCAGAAGGTAGCCTGCACACCGATATAATACTTGGCTCTCTCGGCACTGACATTGGCGGGGACAGGCACATAGTTATAGGTAGCCGCCACGTTGTCGCCACCACCACCGGCTGCAGTAGGCTCACCATAGTCGTTGCTTTGGCGGCGGTTGATGTAGTAGCATCCGCTGCCCCACTCGGTGATGATAGCGTTCAAGCCCAGCTCTGCCGCCTTGGCGGCACCTCCTTGACAGGGGTTCCAACACATGATGGTAGCGCCCGACTGCTTCATCAGTTCGAGGTCGGCACCGCCATCGGTGATGCTCTCGTTCCAGCAGAAGAGTTTCTTGCCCAAGGTTTTCAGATGCTCGTTGATCTCACGGATAAACTCTGTTTGCAAGGCGCGGTAGCTGCTCTTTCCCAGCTCTTTCAACTTCGCTTGGCACAGCGCATTGCTCTCCCACTGCGTGGTAGGACATTCGTCGCCACCGATGTGGAAGTAGGGGTAGGGGAAGATGTCGCACAACTCGGTGATGATGTTCTTGGCAAACTGCACCGCCTCGGGGTTGGCCACGTTGAGCACGTCCTGGCTCACGCCGCCATTGATCCACACCTCGGGTGCCCAGTCGGGATGACAGCAATATTCAGGATAGGCGTGCAGGGCAGCCACGAAGTGTCCGGGCATGTCCACCTCGGGCAATACGTCGATGTGTCGCTCGGCGGCATAGCCTACCACCTCGCGCATCTCCTCTTGGGTATAGAAGAAGGGACCATACGGGCGATTTGTCTGTGCACCCTCACCTGTCCAATATACTTGACCGTTCTCCTCGATGCGTGTGATAGGCGTGTCGTAGCTGCTGCGGCGTTCGGCACCGATGGTGGTGAGCAGGGGGTATTGCTTGATCTCAGCACGCCAGCCCTGGTCGTCGGTGAGGTGCCAGTGGAAGACATTCATCTTATAGATAGCCATGAGGTCAATCATCTTCTTCACCTCCTCGATGGTGAAGAAGTGGCGACTCACGTCGAGCATGAAACCGCGGTAGGCAAAGCGTGGCTCGTCCTCGATGCGTGCTACGGGGAGTGCATAGGTGGTACCCGCCTCGCCCGGCTTGCCCAAGATTACATGGGGAGGGAGCAGGCGCATGAGGCTCTGCATGGCATAGAACACACCATCGGCAGTGGAGGCCTCGATGGTGACGCCCTCGGCAGTGATGTTCAAGATATAGCCCTCGGCAGCCAGTGCGGTGTTCTCGGTAAGGGTGATGTCGGCCCCTGAGGCAGAAGCCTTGCATCCGAGTCCGGTGGCATTGTTCATCGTGGTGATGAAGCGTGTCACATCGGCCAGCACGTTAGTCTGCTCGCTCTCAGCGAACGTACCTACCGAAATGGTGAAACCCTCGTTCAATACATATTCTCCCTCGCCCACGATAGCCGTCTTGGGAGCAGGTATCAAGCTGAGCGACTTTACTTCTTGGGTCTGCACATTCTCTGCTACGTACATCTTCAGTTGGCGCGAGCCATTCGGTGTGGTTGTTCCCGCCCATGTAGTCGGGTTGGCTCCATTGGCTGTCATGTCTATGGCCTGTCCATTGGCATTGAGTATCGTCAGGTAACCATCCGAGCCAAAGTGTATGGCGTTAGCCTGCTCCTCCGTTGAGGTTTTGATGGCACTTCCGTTGCTGGCACCGAGATTCATGCTCATGCCCGTGAATGCATTGACCACTACCCACGCGTTGCCAGTGGCCTTCAAGGTCCAGATGTGCGAGCCGCTTTCAGGGAGTGGGGCGACACCCTTCACCTGTCCACCGTTGTCGTAGAGGAAATACTCCCTACCTCCTTGGTCTATACCCGAGATGATGTAATAAGTATCTGCTTGTACCGAACCCTTCACTTGAGCTCCCTTTGTGGCAGACATCTGTTCCGTTACGATAACCTCGGCAATAGTGGGAAGAGTCATTGTCAGAAACAATGAAACGAGTGCAAATAGTTTCTTCATGATGCTATTATTTTTGATTAGATGTGCAAATATACAGAAATCCTCGGTATAAAGGGTGTTTGTTGAGTAAAATATTAGAATGGGCCCTCACTCGCAGAGAAAAGCCAAAGTAGACTTTGCTTTTCGCTCGTTTCTGACTATCTTTGTCAGCAAATATAAGGATATGAAGACTTTTGAAGAGTTAGGCGTGATGCCCGAGATATGTGAAGCCATTAGCGAACTGGGCTTCGAGTACCCTATGCCAGTGCAGGAAGAGGTGATACCTTACCTCCTGGGCAATGGTAATGACGTGATAGCCTTGGCGCAGACGGGCACGGGTAAGACCGCCGCATTCGGCTTGCCCATTATACAGAAGGTGAACCCTACGCTGCCCTATGCTCAGGCACTCATCCTAAGCCCTACACGCGAGCTCTGTCTGCAGATTGCCGATGACCTTGCCGCCTTCTCCAAGTATGTGGAGGGACTTCGCGTGGTGCCCATGTATGGCGGAACCTCTATCGAGAACCAGATACGCAACGTCAGAAAGGGTGTACATATCATCGTGGCCACACCGGGCCGACTCATCGACCTTATGGAGCGTGGCGTGGTCGACCTCTCCACTGTGCGCGACGTGGTGCTCGATGAGGCCGACGAGATGCTCAACATGGGCTTCACCGACAGCATCAACCGTATCCTCGAGGATGTGCCTCGCGACCGCAACACCTTGCTCTTCTCAGCAACAATGAGCAAGGAGATTGCAGGCATCGCCAAGAACTACCTCACCGACCCACATGAAATCGTTATCGGCAACAAGAACGAGGGTTCGAAGAATGTGAACCACGTATACTATATGGTGCATGCCAAGGACAAGTATCTCGCCCTGAAGCGCATCGCCGACTACTATCCCAACATCTACGGTATCATCTTCTGCCGCACCCGCATGGAGACGCAGGAGATTGCCGACAAGCTCATACAAGATGGCTACAATGCCGATGCTCTGCATGGCGAACTCTCGCAGCAGCAGCGCGACCTCACGATGCAGAAGTTCCGCAAGCGCCGCATACAACTCCTCGTAGCTACCGATGTGGCTGCGCGTGGACTCGACGTGGATGATCTCACCCACGTTATCAACTACGGCTTGCCCGACGATACAGAGAACTATACCCACCGCAGTGGCCGCACGGGCCGTGCAGGCAAGCGTGGCACCTCTATCGCCATCATCAACCTCCGCGAGAAGGGTCGTATGCGCGAGATTGAGAAGGTCATCGGCAAGGAGTTTGTCAAGGGAACCATCCCCACCGGTAAGGAGATTTGCGAGAAACAACTTTGGAAGGTCATTGATGACATCGAGAAGACCGAGGTGAAGGAGGATGACATTGCCGAATTCCTCCCCGCCATCTATCGCAAGCTCGACTGGCTCGACAAGGAGGATATCATACGCCGCGTGGTGACACGCGAGTTTGGCCGTTTTGTGGAGTACTACAGCAACGCTCCCGAACCCGAGCCTGTGGTGGAGCGTGGACAACGGACAACAGACAGCAGACAACGAACGAAAGGTGAAGGGTCGTCTCGCCAGCGTCGCGAGAAGGGCGACGGACCTCGTAAGCCCGAGCAGGGCTATGCCCGCTTCTTCGTGAACCGTGGCAAGCGCGACGGCTTCTATGCCGCGCAGGTCATCGATATGGTGAACCGCCACGTCAAGCACGAGCGCATCGAGATGGGCCGCATTGATCTCATGCAGAACTTCTCCTTTTTCGAGGTTCCCGAGAATCAGGCCGACGTGGTGGAGCGTGCCTTGAAGCACGCCCATGTCAACGGGCAGCACGTGGTAGTCGAGTTGGCAGGAGATAATGAAGGGCAACAGCCGAAGGACAACAGCCGACAGTCCACAAGCCGCAAACCCCAACGTAATGGCGCAAAAGATGGCTTTGATAATGGTTTTGCCCAGTTCGAGAAGAAGAATCGTGCTGAACGACGCCGAGAAGAGCAGATGCGAGGCGCCGACTGGAATGAGGGAAAGAAGAAACCCTCGCGCGAAGAGCGCGGCTACACCAGCAAGCGTGGCCCGATGAAGAAGGACGACTGGAAACAGTTTTTCCAACAAGACGAGCGTCCACTGCGCGGTGCCGAACCCGACTTCAGCGAAGAGGGATGGGCACGTCGCAAGCCGAAGAAACGCTGACGGGCAAAATACTCATTGGGAAGAGATGAAATGATAAGGGTGGATCAAGCGATCCACCCTTATCTATGACATAATGATTCTATTATCTCCTTACAGGCATCAGCTCATCGGGTTAGAATAAGTATGCTGCTACCCAGTGCAAATGGTGTCTCTGTAGAGAAATACCCTTCGTTACAATCTGCGCAATGCCTCCTTGATGGCTCCTTCTATGCTTACTGATGGTTGCTCTTTGATGATAGCCTTCACGACTTTTTGCGAAGCGGCAGCAGTATATCCCAGCATAGAGAGAGCAGCCACGGCGCTGTCGAGAACCTCATTGTTGGGCTCAGCGAAGAGGGCATTGCCCATAGGGCTACCTGGGGTGTCTCCACTTATAGAGACAATCTTGTCCTTGAGCTCTACGATGATGCGTTGGGCAGTCTTGCCACCGATGCCCTTGACCATCTTGAGTAGCTTGTCATTCCCCGAACCGATGACTTCACACAGTTCATTCGGATTGAGTGCCGAGAGGATAGTACGTGCCGTGTTGCCTCCGATACCTGACACCGAGATGAGCAACAAGAAAAGCTCACGTTCGCGCTTGTCGACAAAGCCATAGAGAACATGAGCATCTTCGCGGATGGCTTCGTGGATATAGAGCTTTACTTGAGGACGATTCTGAATGGCCGTGTAAGTGTAGAGTGATATGTTGGCAAGGTAGCCCACTCCGTGGCATTCTACAGTTGCCGTAGTGGGGGTCAGTTCGGTAAGGTCTCCTTTGAGATATTCAATCATAATTGATGCTTTTGTTACATAAGGTTGGCACAAAGGTAATCATAAAATATTTATTTCCTATATATTAGCGACTCATTTATGGCTGAGATAAGAAAAACAGAAAGAGATTTGTGTTTGTTTCTCTTTTACATTACCTTTGTTCGTTGTGTCTGTATTTTACGTGAAGAATGGAGAATATGCCCCCCAAACTTGTAGAAAAGAAATTTCTCGTTCCCTTTATCCTTATCACCTCACTCTTTGCCTTGTGGGGATTTGCTAATGACATTACTCACCCCATGGTGGCTGCTTTTCAGACACTGATGGAGTTCTCTGTGGCCAAGTCATCGCTCATACAGCTCGCCTTTTATGGTGGATATGCCACGATGGCCGTGCCTGCTGCACTCTTCATCCGTAAATATAGCTACAAGAACGGCATCCTACTTGGCCTTGCGCTCTATGCCGTAGGCGCGTTCATGTTTATCCCTGCGGCTCAGTACCAGAGCTTTGCTTTCTTCTGTGTGTCGCTCTATGTGCTTACTTTCGGATTGGCATTTTTGGAGACGACCGCCAACCCGCTCATCCTTTCATTGGGAAGTCCCGAGACGGCTACTCAGCGTCTTAATATGGCTCAGGCCTTCAATCCCATAGGAGCGCTTTCTGGCATGTCGGTTGCGGCGCTTGTGGTACTACCCAATCTTATCTCGGATAAGCGCGATGCTGCAGGTGGAATCATCTATCATACATTGAGCGAAGCTGAAAAAGCCGATATACGTTTACATGATCTCGCCACGATACGCGACCCCTATGTCATGTTGGGCATACTTGTGCTTGTGGTGTTTGTCATTATAGCATGTACCAAAATACCCCAAACGCGAGGAGAGGGAGTGAAGATCAAAAAGAGCATCACGCTGAATCGTTTGTGGAAAAATAGGCTATATCGTAATGGTGTAGTGGCACAAGTGTTCTATGTGGGTGCACAAATCATGATGTGGACCTTCATTATCCAATATGCCGATCGTTTAGGGTTTGATAAAGCAACTGCGCAGAAATATAACATTGTAGCCATGAGTTTCTTCCTCGTGTCTCGTTTTGTCAGCACCTACTTGATGCGATATGTCAGTTCGCGCCGACTCCTCATGTGCTTTGGTCTTGGAGCCTGCATAACCACCTTGGGAGCCATCCTCATCGATGGTATGGGTGGCTTATATTGCTTGGTGGCTACGAGTGCATTTATGTCGCTTATGTTCCCCACTATCTATGGTATTGCCCTTGAGGGGGTGAAGGCTGAGGATACCACCCTTGGTGCTGCTTTCCTCGTTATGGCTATTGTCGGTGGAGCGGTGATTCCTCCCTTGCAGGGTGCCATCATTGATTTGGATACTATTGCGGGTATGCCTGCGGTAAACCTCTCATTCATCTTGCCACTAATCTGTTTTGCTGTTGTGGCGCGCTATGGATGGTCGGCATTGAAAGCCCAAAATCAAGGTGAGTGATTTATGGGACAACCGTAAATGTCAACTCTAATTGTCACTTTTATTTGCAAATAGAGGAAAAACTGAGTGTAACAAAGCATTTTTACTTTTATTTGATAAAATAAATAGGCAATCTGCTTTTTGTTAAAGAAAATCCTTGTTATATTTGTACACGGTTTGAAAGGGACTTTTTTCCCAACGGCCGTAATGAGATTTAGAAAAACAATATTAACCATAACTTTTTAATTTAATAAAAAATGGCAAACATTGATTTGAGCAAGTACGGAATCACTGGTGCAGTAGAAGTTTTGCACAATCCGTCTTATGAGGTTTTGTTCCAGGAGGAGACAAAAGCTGGTCTTGAAGGTTTCGAGAAGGGTCAGGAGACTGAGCTCGGTGCTGTAAACGTGATGACTGGTGTTTACACTGGCCGTTCACCCAAGGACAAGTTCTTCGTAATGGACGAGGTGAGCAAGAACACCGTATGGTGGACTTCTGACGAGTACAAGAACGACAACAAGCCTGTAACTGAGGCTACATGGGCAGTTCTTAAGGACCTCGCTGTAAAGGAACTCTCTGGCAAGAAGCTCTTCGTAGTAGATACCTTCTGCGGTGCTAACGAGAATACACGTCTGAAAGTGCGCTTCATCATGGAGGTAGCATGGCAGGCACACTTCGTGAAGAACATGTTCATCCGTCCTACTGAGGAGGAACTCGCTAATTACGGAGAGCCCGACTTCGTAGTATACAACGCTTCTAAGGCTAAGGTTGAGAACTATGCTGAGCTCGGCCTCAACTCTGAGACTGCAGTTGTGTTCAACCTCACCTCTAAGGAGCAGGTTATCCTCAACACATGGTACGGTGGTGAGATGAAGAAGGGTATGTTCTCAATCATGAACTACCTCCTCCCCTTGCGCGGCATCGCTTCAATGCACTGCTCTGCAAACGTAGGTCACGATGGCGACACCGCTATCTTCTTCGGTCTCTCTGGTACAGGTAAGACTACTCTCTCTACCGATCCTAAGCGCCTCCTCATCGGTGACGACGAGCACGGTTGGGACGACGAGGGCGTATTCAACTTCGAGGGTGGCTGCTACGCTAAGGTTATCAACCTCGACAAGGAGTCTGAGCCCGATATCTTCAACGCTATCAAGCGCAACGCTCTCCTCGAGAACGTAACTGTAGACGCTAACGGCAAGATCAACTTCGCTGACAAGAGCGTTACCGAGAACACTCGTGTATCATATCCTATCGACCACATCGAGAACATCGTTAAGCCCGTATCTAAGGCAGGTCCCGCTAAGAAGGTTATCTTCCTCTCAGCTGACGCCTTCGGTGTACTTCCTCCCGTATCTATCTTGAACCCCGCTCAGACTCAGTACTACTTCCTCTCTGGCTTCACCGCTAAGTTGGCAGGTACAGAGCGTGGTATCACAGAGCCCACTCCCACATTCTCAGCTTGCTTCGGTGCTGCCTTCTTGAGCTTGCACCCCACAAAGTACGGTGAGGAGTTGGTTAAGAAGATGGAGGCTAACGGTGCTACCGCATACCTCGTTAACACAGGTTGGAACGGTACCGGCAAGCGTATCTCTATCCGCGATACACGTGGTATCATCGATGCTATCCTCGATGGTTCTATCGACAAGGCTCCCACAAAGGTTATTCTTTTCTTCGACTTCGTAGTTCCAACAGAGCTTCCCGGTGTTGACACCATCATCCTCGATCCCCGCGACACTTACGAGTGCGCTTGTCAGTGGGAAGAGAAGGCTAAGGACCTCGCTGGCCGCTTCATCAAGAACTTCTCTAAGTTCACTGGCAACGAGGCTGGTAAGGCTCTCGTAGCTGCTGGTCCTAAGCTCTAATGCGAAGTTTGAGAGCGCGGAGCGCAGCAACGAACCCTTGTTCGTAGCTGCTGGTCCTAAGCTCTAATATGTAATGGAGTAGAATCCACTATAAGCAGACAAGGGCAGCTTGTAAAACAAGTTGCCCTTGTTATTTTGTTATAAGACATACTGATGTTCATCCAATGTCTCTGTCATCCCGAGCAAAGAGAGGGATCTCGCGCAGTGACTTTAGCAGAGCAAAAGCATAAATAATCATAATATAATAAGATGAACAGACCCCTTCGATTTGCAATCGTCATCCTCTATATCCTCGTATCCGCCTACGGCTGCATCAGTTCGTGGATCTATGGCACACGCTTCTTCCTCTACTTCACCAACCTGGGCAACCTCTACTGCCTCGCGTTGATGGCGAACGAGCTCGTGCGCCTCATCCGCCGCAAGCCCATCTCGCTCCCCCTGATGCAGTGGGAGTTTGGCGGACTCATCTCCATCCTTGTCATCAGTGTTGTCTACAACCTCCTGTTGGGCGACCCCACCTCACTGGCCTACTGGGCCAACAAGCCCAGCGTATGCCTGCACCTCATCACCCCCATCCTCTACGCCATCTACTTCTTCACGACCCGTCCCGTGCGCAAGGTCACCGTGGGCGGCATCCAAACCAGCATATTCTTACCTTATCTATATATCGCCTTCATCTACACCCGCCATCTCATCACGGGCGACCAATGGTTCCCCTACTTCTTCCTCGACATCAACCGCATCGGGTGGGGTGGGGCACTCTGTTGGATCGTTGCGCTCACACTGGTCTTTGTGTTGACGGGCTTCCTCTTCATCTACCTCGGGAAGAGAAGAAGCGTCAGGAAGGGATGATGCCAACCCTTTCCCTATGGTTAAAAACAGGTCCACACACTCCGTTTTTGCAGACTTTTCCGTACTTTTGCAGACAGATTACAACAACATAGCATATGAAAAGAGTATACGAATTCTTAAAAGAGGCCAAGGTCTACTACCTTGCCACGATGGATGGCGACCAGGCTCGCGTACGCCCCTTCGGCACCCTCGACCTGTTTGAGGGCAAGTTGAACATCATGACCAAGAACGGCAAGAAGGTGTCTGACCAGATGAAGGCCAACCCCAAGGTCGAGATCACCGCCATGCGTGGCGAAGACTGGATACGCATCACCTGCGAGGCTTACCTCGAGACCAACCACGAGGCCGTGGTGAGCATGGTCGCTGCACACCCCCACCTGGAGCAGTTCTACCGTGCCGACGACCCCAATACCGAGGTCTTCTACCTCGCCAATGCCACCGCCATCATCTTCAGCACCACTCCCGAGCCGCTGACCATACAGTGGTAATCCCCCGTCATCGATGAAGAGAGCCTACGGCATAGCGTTGTCCTTGGTGCTGACCCTCGTGAGTGTCGCCGATGTGCAGGCACAGAACTATAGGACCAAGCAGGTGAGGTTACCGGTAGACCTGTACGATGGAGACACCATCCCCGTCGTATACCTCCCCAATGTCTACATCTACCGTCCGCCCACCTTCAACAATCGCCGTCAGGAGCGCTTCTACTGGCGCAACGTGCGCGACGTGAAGAAGACCCTCCCCATAGCCCGCGAGGTGCGTGGCATCATCGTCGAGACCTACGAGTACCTCCTCACCATCCCCGATGAGAGAGCGCGTGAGCGACACCTCGCCGCCGTGGAGAAGAGCTTGCTGGATCAATACACTCCGCGTATGAAGCAGCTGACCCTGCGGCAGGGCAAGATGCTCATCAAGCTCATCGACCGCGAGTGCAACCAGACGGGCTTCGACCTCATCAAGGTCTTCATGGGCCGCTTCAAGGCCAACTTCTACCAGACCTTCGCCGCCCTCTTCGGAGCTAGCCTCAAGAAAGAGTACGACCCCGAGGTCGAGGATGCCGAGCTCGAGGAGATCATCTTCTGGATAGATAATGGAGCGCTATGACAAGCGCTCCATTCTTCGTCTAAGGATAGCATAGTTTGTCTCTACACTCTCACCCCCCGACGCAACATCAGCATCAGGGAGAGCAGAACGAGGCCAATGCCTCGCGCCACACGGGCGATGATTTCGGTGTACATTTTATTAGGAGATAAAGGTTGTTAAATGGAGATAAATGGAGTTAAAGGCCAAATGCCGAGCTGATGCGGCATCAACGAGTTAATGTTATTTTGCGCGAAAGGACTATCGGCCTTTATCTCCATTTAATTCCTTTATCTTCTAAAATCAGGGTTCTTTGCCGTATTTCTTTTACAATGAGATTTTTTTTGAGTAATTTTGCACCCGAATTAGAGAATCTGTTAAGAAATTAGTTCGAGTTTAGCTGAGAGGCGTTTTTGAGTAGGTTTGCGTTGTCAAGGCGCAGCGAATAGTGGTCTATTTGCAAGAATTGAGAGGGCAAAGATGCCAAAAAGGACCTCAGATAAACCGAAAAGCAGATTCAAAAAACATATTAGCGATAATTTTTTAACAGA
>JAZONP010000051.1:0-2721 GCA_045654565.1 Bacteroidaceae bacterium | reverse complement strand
CCTCTCTGCTTGCCGGGTGTCCAGTGGGGCATGGCGTTGACAACACGTAAGGCTTCGGCATCGAGCAGCGGGTCTACACTTTTCACGACATTGGCTTCGCAGATGCTGCCGTCCTTGTTCACGACGAACTGAACGATGACGCGGCCTTGGATACCTTTGTCCTGTGCCTCCTTGGGGTACTTCATCTCCTTTTGCAGATACTTCATCAGCTCTTGCATTCCGCCAGGAAACATGGGTTGCTCTTCCACGACTTGGAAGATTTCGTCTCCAGTCAGTGTTGACTGCTGTGCATTGATGGAGTGCTCTTTGATGCCTTCATACTTGATGTTTACCTTTAGAGGCTCGTCAGCATCTTTTTCTTTTGCCAGTTTTGTCAAGGCATTCAGAATCTCGGTCTTACTCTTTTCTTTGATACGGAAAAGAATCACCCCATTGGCACCTTTTTCACCATAAGCGGCCTTGGCCTCTTCCCCTTTCTTTATCTCAATGGATTCAATATTCTCCGCATTCAGATTGAAGTACTTGAGGAAACCACTATTGTCTTTGTTGTACTCCTCTGCCCACAGCTCACCTACAGGACTGATTTCTGTGCCATCGGGCAAGACGATGACAAGCATTGGATAGCCTTCACCTTTGGTTGTAATGGTCACACCTGAATCTGTTACTTCGACCTCGTTTTCCTTCGGTGAAGTGCAAGAGATTACCGCTACGGCAACGAATCCTACGGGGAGCACATACAGAGCCTTGAGCAGTGCCCACGGGCTGGTTTGTTTTTTCATCATCATAATAATACGTTTTTTAGTGGAACAATTGGTAAAGTTATTGGTAAACGAACTGTATTTCACACCCGCGGCAGCCTCGAAGAGGCGCAGTTGGTATTGCCGTGCGTCGAAGCCTTGGCGTAGCGTATCGCTGTCGGCCTCGTATTCGTGGATGGCCTCGAGCTCGCGCTTGAGGAGCCATGCGGCGGGGTTGAACCACTGCATCGTGGCACAGAGTTGGGCAAAGAGCAGGTCCCACGAATGGCCGAGGCGGATGTGTGCCCGCTCGTGAGCGAGTATCATATCCCGATTGTCGCGAAGGTCACGCTCTGAGACGATGATGTAGCGCATCCACGAGAAGGGACTATAGTCCTTGGTGTGGGTGACGAGGATGATGCCGTCGGGCAACGCTTGCCGCTGGCTCCCCCTGATGAGTCGCACGATGGAGAGGAGCGAGGAGGCAAGGCGCACAATACACACCGCAAGGCCGATGAGGTAGGCCCCTACGAGCACGGCACGCCAAGGAATCTTGTCCCATGGAATGCGTTGCCAGAGGTTTTGTGTCGTTGCCTCTACTTCGATACCATCGGCTATGGACGCGGTCTCGAGAGCCAAGGTCATTTCTTCGAAGGATACATTAGCCTCGGTGGCTACAGCGCCCAGGTCGATATACATGAATGGCACGACTGCCGAGAGGACAAGAAGTGTAAGCAGTAGACAACGGTTTGACCGATGCAACGTGTCTCGGCTACACAGCAGTTTATAGAAAAGATAAAAGGCGGAGAGCGTGAGCGATACCTTTATTACATATAGAAGGAATGAATACATATTTCTATTTTGAAAGAATAAAGCGTTGTGTCATTCTGATGATGTCTATGAATTCTTCTTCAGCAATTCTATCAACTCCTCAATCTCTTGCGCTGAGAGGTTTTCCTCCTTGACGAAGAAGTTGACGAGGTCTGTTGCCGAGCCACGGAAGAGGGTGTTCTTCACATTCTGCAGGAAGCGGCTGCTGTACTCGTCGTGCTGGACGAGAGGATAGAAACGGTGCTGCTTGCCTACGGCTTCGCTGGCAACATACTCCTTCTCGCGCAGGATGCGAAGGAAGGTAAGCACGGTGTTATAGGCAGGCTTGGGTTCGGGAAACTGCTCTAGCACCTCATTGACCGAAGCCTTCTGGAGGTTCCACAAGATGTTCATTATCTGCAGTTCAGCACGGGTGAGTTCGTTTGTTCTCTTCATTATTCCTAAAGTTTTAGTTGATTTCTTCGGCAAAGGAAAACAAAAGTTTCTGCCCGTACAACTAAAACTTTAAGAATTTGTAATCCGAGACAAAACTTTAACCTTTATTATTAGTTGATATGGCGCAATAGCGAACGAAGAAAGGTGGATTGAGCTATAATTTATGATACGAAATTAGGCGAGATGCTTTGTTCTCCTCTCGGCTTGCACTAATTTTAACGATTACATCGTTTTAGATACACGAAGACGACTTTGTCGTACTCCTCTGGGGGAGATAAACCTCCCCTTCGTCGCAACCGACGCTCATGCTCCGCGTCGGCAGGATAAAAAATAAACTCGTTTATTTTATTCTCCTCTCGGCTTGTTGTATCTTTGTACTCTCTAAACAAAGACAACTATGAATGCATTCAAGACTTGGTTTCAAAATGCGCGCCCCATATCGTTGCCGCAGAGTATGCTGCCCGCTATCACAGCCGTAGCACTATCGTATGGTAACGAGGAATTCTCATGGGTGGCTGCACTCGCCGCACTGGTCGGCGTCATGTTTCTTCACTTGGGTATGAACCTGCTCGACGACTACTTCGACTACCGCGTGGGCTCGGCCGAAGCACGCAAGGAGGTGGTGGGCGAAGGCTTCCGCGGACGTATGATCAAGTACCCCTACCTCACCTCGGGCGAGGCGACCGTGAAGCAGCTATGCAAGGCTACCATCGGCTTC
>JAZONP010000050.1:0-4445 GCA_045654565.1 Bacteroidaceae bacterium | reverse complement strand
GCGGGGGTATTCATCATCATCAACATCGCCAAGCCCGAGATTCATGACCAGACGCTGATGCCTGCCCTGCAGAGCCTGTGGTTTGTGCCTCATGTGTCTGTCTATATGTTCTCCTATTCGCTGCTCGGATGCGCCACACTGCTCTCGGCGGTGGCACTGGTGCGCAAGAGTACCGACATGGATATGGCCATAGAGCGACTCCTGTATGCTGGCCTGGCCTTCCTCTCGGTGGGCATGCTCACGGGTGCTCTGTGGGCCAAGGATGCCTGGGGAGCCTATTGGAGTTGGGACCCCAAGGAGTCGTGGGCGGCTGCCACATGGGGACTGTACCTCACCGCCATCCATCTCGCCCCCAGCGTGATGAATACCTCGCGCCGATGGGTATACCACACTATCATCCTGCTGGGCTTCGTAGCATTGCAGATGTGCTGGTATGGCATCAACTACCTGCCCTCGGCAGCGACAAGTGTGCATAGTTATAGTTGATTCAAGGAGATAAATGGAGACGATTTTTGGAGGTAAGAACTGGATGTATGGAGTTAAATGGAGTCAAAAGGAGATAGCGCTCCGCGCTTGGGAGATAAAGGCCGATAGTCTTTTCGCGCGTAAGAACATTTGGCATTTAACTCCATTTGTCTTCATTTAACTCCCTTTAACTACTTCAAAAGACTATACTCCCAAATTAAAGTTGAGCAAGCGAAACTAAAATATATTAACCTTTAAAAGCAAAAGATTATGAAAAAGCAAAGAAGAGGTCAGTATCTGATCATTGCCGCATTGCTGGTCCTGGTAGGTGGATTCATCACTTATCGTGCAATGCTCACGGTGCCCTCCGAGGAGTTGGCTCCCGAGGCACGCGTCTTGGCTATCCTGGAGAAGGGTGGTTGCGCGAGCTGCCACAGTGCCAACCCCAAGGTGCCGTTCTATGCCCACATCCCCGTAGCGGGCGATATGGTGATGAAGGACATCGAGGAGGGCTACCGTGCATTCGACATCGAGGATGCCATGGCCAAACTCAAGGATGGCGGCACACCCAGCCCCGTCGATGTGGCCAAGATTGAGAAGGTGGCACAGGACGAGCGCATGCCCATGGCCAAGTACTACCTCGTGCACTGGGGTAGCCAGATGACCGCCGAGAAGGCCGCTGTGATTACCGCATGGGCACGCGACTACCGCACGGCCTATTACCATGACGGGCTCAGTGGTGAGCGTGCAGGCGAACCCATTCGCCCCATCATCGCCAACCCCGACGTCGACCAGCGCAAGGTAGCCCTCGGCTACAGCCTCTACCACGACACCCGCCTGTCTGTCGACAACACCGTATCGTGTGCCACATGCCACGGCCTTAACACCGGTGGTGTGGACAACCTCAAGTATTCGAAGGGCGTAGCAGGCAACATGGGCGGTGTGAATGCCCCCACCACCTACAATGCCGTGTACAACTTTGTGCAGTTCTGGGATGGCCGTGCCAAGACCCTTGCCGAGCAGGCAGCCGGACCTCCCCTCAACCCCGTGGAGATGGCCTCTACCTCGTTTGACGAGATCATAGCCAAGCTCGCCGAGGACAAGCACTATGTGGAAGAGTTTGGTGCCCTCTATGCCGACGGCATCACCGAGGCCAACATCACCAATGCCATTGAGGAGTTTGAGCGCACGCTCGTGACCCCCAACTCGAAGTTCGACCAATGGCTCATGGGCAACAATGAGGCTCTCACTGCCGACGAACTTCACGGCTATGAACTGTTCAAGGCCAACAACTGCGCCACCTGCCATGTGGGTGCCAACTTGGGTGGCGAGTCGTACGAACTCATGGGCTTGCGCCAACACTACTTCGAGGCACGCGGCACCGAACTCACCGAGGAGGACAACGGCCGTTACAAGCAGACAAAGGAGGAGCGCGACCGCCATCGCTTCAAGGTGCCTGGCCTGCGCAACATCGAACTCACCTGGCCCTACTATCACGACGGCACCCGTGCCACCATGGAGGAGGCCGTACGCGATATGGCACTCTACCAGTGCGACGTAGAACTCTCCGATGCCGAGGTAGCCTCTATCGTAGCCTTCATGCGCACCCTCACCGGTGAGTATCAAGGCCAGAAACTCACTTCAGATAATAAACACGCTAATTAAGCAAGAATATGAAACCTATCAAGATGTTATTACTCGCAAGTGTGGCAATGCTGTGTGCCTGCCAACATGCCCCCAAGTCATCGGCATCCAACGCATCAGTGCCCAAGAGCCTCTTGCTACTCGTGGATGTGCAGTACGATTTCATTACCGGCTCGCTGGCCGTAGCCGGCGCTCCGGCTGTGATGGATAGCCTTGCCCAGTATATCACCGGGCAGCCTCAGGGCACGTTCGATGCCATTGTCATGACGGCCGACCACCATCCGGCCGACCACTCCTCGTTCAAGGACTACGGCGGTATATGGCCTGCGCACTGCGTGCAGAACACCGAAGGCGCATCCATCTACAAGTCCGTACTCGATGCCGTGAATCAGCATGATCCCCAGGCGCCCATCTTGACCAAGGGCGATGATGTGGCGGTAGACGAATACTCCATCCTGGCCAATGAGGCGAGTGCCAAGAAGCTCCTTGCGATGATTGAGGAGAAGGGCATACAGGAGATCTATGTGGCAGGACTCTGTGGCGACTATTGCGTGGGCAATTCCATCAAGGACCTCGTAGCTGCCGGACACGGCGACAAGATCCGTGTGCTCACCCGCTACATCGGCAACATCGACGACGGCACAACCCTCCGCTCCATCATAGCCGAACATAACCTGCAGGTTGTAGAGTAAGTCGGAGTTACCATATAATAGAGGGTGTGTCAAACGATACACCCTCTATTTTTATGAGTTGAAATGAGGTGTTTTTCTGAAGGAGTTAGAGAACTTAAAGGGAGATAGCGCTCGCGCTAGGGGAGATAAAGGGCAATAGTCTTTTCTCGCGTAAGGATATTCGTTATATAACTTCATTTATCTCCCTTTAATTCCCTTTAACTCCTTAGAGGGCTTACTTCGTGCTCGATGCGGGTTGGGTGAGGCGGAAGGTCACGGGGAGGGTGAAGCGTACGCGCACGGGCTTGCCTCTCTGCATGCCGGGCTTCCAGTTGGGCATGCTGCGGATGACGCGGATGGCTTCGGCATCGAGTTGCGGATCTACGGGTTTGAAGATCTTTTCGTCGCAGATGCTGCCGTCGCTGTTGACTACGAACTGCACGATGACACGGCCCTGGATGCCTTTGGCTTGTGCCTCCTTGGGGTATTGGATGTTGGCCTGCAAGAATTTCATCATCTCGCCCATGCCTCCGGGGAACTCGGGCTGCTCTTCCACGACCTGGAAAATCTCCTCTGTGTCGTCTGATGCGGCGGCTGATGTGGTGCGTGCAGCGGGTGCTGCGGATGGGGTTTCTTCCTGAATATTTAATACCTCGTTCTGTGTGATGACCTTGGGGGGAGAGGGGGGAGTGCGATGGTTGGCCATGTCTCTGATGCCTGTGAGCTCGCATTGGCTGACGCCTAAGCCTAACAGCATGCTCTTGAGCGCCGTAATGGATGCTTTGGGTGTTGCAACGTCGAACTCTATGTGGTACATCTCACCTGCCTTGGGCTTGTCGCCTACGTTGTAGCGGTCGAGGATGGCTTTCTTCAGCTCGGTCATGCTGGCGCAGGTGTACATGGTTCTTTTGCTCTCGTCGCCCCACGTTGCCAAGATGCCTCCCTTCATGTTGATGGAGATTGTCATATAGGGCTTGCTGCCTGCACCGATAAGGAACGCGAGGGCGTTGTCGTTGTCTACATGTGCCACCATGGTAGCATTAGAACTTAGCTGGGCTGCGGTTTGTGCCCACGACATGAGCGTTGTGCATCCCAAGATGGCCAACGCAACGATTCTTTTTCTTAAAGCTTGCTTTGTCATACTGTGTGTGTTTAATGAATGTTCTCTCTTGCGGGCCGCCATCAGCCTTACGGAGAGGCATTAGCAAAGGTAGCGCATGGCAACAGATTTTCCAAATCTTGGCCTGCGAAAGTGGAATGGGGCGGTTTTTTATTGTTAAATGTTTGGCTGGTCGCGAAATATTATCTAATTTCGCAGCCGCAATCATCGGGGTTGACTGGATTTGACAGCGGGCCGAGATGGTATGTAAGCATGCAGTGCGTTGCTTGGTTAGCACTTTAATATCAATCATGCGAAAGATTAATTGGCGAAAACACTTACGCTCTCGCTGCCTAATCGAAGCACAGTAGATAGGCTTTATTTCGGCACAAGGTGCTGAAACGAGACATCACCCGAACGCTCTGTTTCCGAAGCTCGTCGATATGGTGGTGCAGCAAAGTCGGAGATAGCTGTTGATGGCCTCGCATCATAGGCGAAACTTTAGAGGATAAGGTGCAAGTTGGTGGCTTTGGTCTTGCTTGCGCACGAAAACCGAAGGCAAAGAT
>JAZONP010000049.1:0-14628 GCA_045654565.1 Bacteroidaceae bacterium | reverse complement strand
GGCCTCCCCCTGCCCCTCCCAAGGAGGGGTGACTTGTGGGGCAAACCAATAACCTATTTATTTTCTTTGAAAAGTCCTTATCCTCCCCGATGTTCGAGTCACCCCTCCTTGGGAGGGGCAGGGGGGAGGCCTCCTATCATGCGTTACTTCATCACTCTCTCCTATGATGGCACAGCCTATCATGGCTGGCAGATACAGCCCAACGGCATCTCCGTGCAGCAGTGCCTTGAGCAAGCGCTCACCACGCTCCTGCGTGAAGAGACCCCAGTGGTCGGTGCTGGGCGCACCGATGCTGGTGTGCATGCCCAGAAGATGATTGCCCACTTCGATACCGAACAGGAGGTCGATTGTGTTCGTCTTGCCGACAAACTCAATCGTCTGCTTCCGCAGGACATTGCCGTGCAGCAGGTGCAGCCCGTGAAGGGTGAAGCTCATGCCCGCTTCAGTGCCACCTCGCGCACCTATCACTATTACGTGTCTACGGCTAAGGATCCCTTCAGCCGTCATCGTGCCATGCGCCTTTTCCATACGCCTGACTTTGAGCGGATGAACGAGGCGGCCAGTCGTCTTTTTGATTATATCGATTTTACTAGTTTTAGCAAACTACACACCGATGTGGCTACCAACAATTGTCGTATCATGCAGGCACGATGGGAGCAGGTGGGAGAGTACGAGTGGCGCTTCGTCATTCAGGCAGACCGCTTTCTACGCAATATGGTGCGTGCTGTTGTGGGTACTCTTCTAGAAGTGGGGCGTGGCAAGATGACTATTGAAGAGTTTTGTCGGGTCATCGAGAAAAAGGATCGTTGCAGTGCCGGCACCTCTGTGCCTGGTCATGCGCTCTTCTTAGTCGATGTTACCTATCCAGATTCTATATGGAGTAAATGTTGAGTTAAAAGGCTGGCATCTTGCTTGAGAATGGATAATTACAGCATGGATATTTGTACGAATATCCATGATTTTTATATAAATATAAATTCTGGTTATGATGGTTCGAACTCATTGTGTATCATTAAGATAATATGAGTTTTCTAAATGAAAATATAGGATAAAGTAGGTGCGTTTTGTCCTTTGTGTAGGGATGATTTTGAAAGGTTTGATTTGAGCGATACTATTGAGTAGGAATTTGTTCTTGTTCTGTTCGATTGTAATTACTTTTATTTGTTGT
The DNA here is from genome assembly GCA_045654565.1 of Bacteroidaceae bacterium. Lineage (GTDB taxonomy): Bacteria > Bacteroidota > Bacteroidia > Bacteroidales > Bacteroidaceae > UBA1189. The sequence continues at coordinate 13,460 of JAZONP010000049.1, read as the reverse complement.
TCTGTATAATATTCCACATAGGTTATTTTTCTATTTTTGACTGATAGGCAAGCATTAAGACATTGATTTTCTTTAGATATATATTTGTTTGATATGTTAAAATTCCTACCCGTCCCTTTTTATATCTATAGAAATAATATGTAATTTTGCAAGGATTTATTAGCTAAGCTAATAGAATTATGAGGAATAGTCAAATATAAATTTAGTCATAAAAATGTATCATTTACGAACGTTTAAAAGTATACTCTTGCTACTACTTATTACTGTCACAGCCAAGGCACAGTTGAGTGATGGCAAAGTTTATAACTTTGTGTGTGTAGGCAAGGGGGCCTCCATGTCCATTACGTCTATGGGAGGTGTAAATGTGACAAACACTAATCAGTCAAGCTATGCCCAGTTATGGTATGCCGTTTCAGAAAATGGCGGTTATACGCTTCGAAATCTGGGTAATGGTCGTTACCTACAAAGTCCTAATTCCACATCAAGTGCATGGACAACGGTAAAGGAGAAAGATGCCAACTGTGTGTTCAGTTTGACTTCAGTGGGTAGTAATTATGCTATTCGTGTGACGGGTAATACAGGGGGATATAACTTCATGCATGCGGATGGTGGTAACAATGTGGTTTGTTGGGAGAACTCGAATCCTAACACTCAGTGGACTATACAGATGGTCAATATCAGTAGTGTCGACTTGAATGACAATTGGAATAAATTGGAGAGCATTGATCCCAGTGCGGCAACCACGGCAGCGTATCAGACAGCTCTCGACAATCTCTTCACCGACAAGGCTTGCACTACATTGAAGAAGTCTTTCGCTTCAGAGTCTGCAGTGAAGAATGATGCCGATTATAAGTCTCTCCCTGTGGCTCTGCAAAATATGGTGCTCAAGGTGTACAAGAATAATTGGTCAGAAAACAACCTAGATAACACAAAAGCAGCTTGGGATAATAACTATGCCAAGAAATATCGTGTACAGTTTTACGAACCATATAACAATGTGAGTGCTGCTGCTGAGGCCTTGGGCTTGAACGCGCATACCAACTTGAATAACCCAACGGGTATTTTTGCCAATAGTCAAGAATCTGTTTATGTGATGGTTCAAGGAACGATTAAGGATGGGGCTTCGCTCTACCTTACTTCGTATACCGGACATGGCAAGCCTGGTAATGATCATACGGAGGGTATTAGGTTGACAGAAGGTCTTAACATCGTGCCATCGTTTGTTGATGGTAATAACTATATCATCAATTATGTCGTAGAAACATTTGATATCTCGAACGGAAAGAGAGGTAACAAGGCCAAGGCTCGTAAGTTGTCTGACTATGCTCCCTTAAAGATTCATTTCGAGGGTGGTTACATCAATGGTTATTACAACAAGGTGGGTGATGCACTATATACTCCAGACAAAAATGCCGACTGGGAGTATATCGAAGCACGTGCGACACAGACTGACGTAACTGTACTGGGTAAATATATTACCTTGCAGTTTCCTTTGAATGATGACCATACGGAGGGGAACAAGGGATTGAGAAACTTTTTCAATAATCTGGTCTCTGTGGAGGATTGTATTGATGAATGGGATAATGTGATGTTGTGGGAACGTCTTGTCTTGGGTGTCCTAGATGAGACTACCACCAAGGCCGAAGCCAAAACATCGCCCTATTCAAGTAAAGATGTGTTTGAGTATACAGGTAATGATGCAGATGGTTATAATAGTGGCTATGGTGACTACTACAACGTACATGGACTCTCTTTTGGCGTGGGAGGTGATGCCTATATGTATGGTGGTTGGGATCACTGCGGATACCACTATGGTACAATGGGTGGAGTGATTATGGATCTGCCTACCAATGCCGGTTCGCATTGGGGACCTGGTCACGAGATTGGTCACCAGCACCAGAAACTGCTTACGGTGAACGGACTGACCGAAGTGACCAATAACCTTTTCGCTAATGTGGTATTGTGGTATTTTGGCGAGACCACTTCGCGTTATAATGGGACAGAGGGGTCGCTGAGCCATGTGTTGGAAGCTTACAATACGGAAGGGTCAGATTTCTTTACCAATAATATTTGGGCGTTGACCCACATGTACTATAAACTCTTCCTTTACTACCATGTATTAGGACATAATACGAAGTTCTACCCGAAATTATTCGAAATGCTTCGTCAAGACCCCATGAGCACTGGGTATGAGCAGAATGGCACCAATACATTGCTTCATTTCTACAAGAAATGCTGTGACGCCTCTGGTGATGATCTTACAGAGTTTTTCCGTGCACATGGCTTCTTTCGTGTGATGGACAATCGCCTGGTGGGTGACTATAGTAACTCTGTTTATACTACGACTCAAGCTGATATCGATGCTGCCATCGCCTCAGTAAAGGCAAAGAAATATGAAGAGAACATTGCTGTACTTTTTATTAATGATGCCACGGGAGAGACTATCAAGAGCCACAAGGGAGACAATCTGACGCTCTATGGTGAAACTACCGTATGTGCCGAGGTGGGTAGCTATGCTTCTTTTGAAGCGAATACTAAGCCTAACTATACTTATAGTGTATCTGGTACTACTGTTACGATGGAAGGTACGGGTGGTACAGGTTTTGCTATCTTTAATGAAAAGGGAGAGATTATTTCATTTTCTGATAAGAAGAAATTTGAAATCTCCTCAGAATGTGCTGCTGCTATTGCAGCGGGAAAAGCTACGATTAAGGCCGTGCAGGCAGATAACACAATCGTTGAGATGGTGGATGTGATGAGTACCGACAACTCGGGTGCTAAATATACGGCATTGGGCGAGTTGCTTAGTGCAACACAGACCATACTAGCCCTCAAGGATGATACTGGGAAAAAAGTGGGATTCTATAGAGCCACTTCGCTGACCAACTTGCAGACTGCCTATATGGCTGCCAAGACAGTGTATGATGACCAAACGACAACTTCTTATTCTGCAGTGTATGACGCACTCTTCCAAGAGTATACTGCTGTTCAGAGTGATGGCTATGCACAAATTGGAATTGTCCCTCAGAATACATATCGTCTGACCAATAAGGCCTATCCTGGACGTTCAATGGCCGTGAATACAAGCAATAATCAGATGGTTGGTATTGCTACGGTCGATACCGATGAGCAGAAATGGTATTTCGAGGAGTCGGATACTCGGGGACGCTATTACCTCAAGAACAAGCGCACCAATCTGTATCCAGGTAATGTAGCTACTAGTGCTGTGTTGGGTGTCGACAAGTCCGAATCAACAAAAGGAGCTCAGAATGGAGCTTTTGCTTATGAGTTGCGTGGTATGGGTAATGGCCTATGGGCTCTTGTCGGTGCCGATGCCCTACATTGTGCGTCATCTCAAAGCTATAATATCGTAGGTTGGGGAGTGGATGCTGATGCGACACTGTGGTATATCACCGCAGTGGATATCGATGATAGTGGTGAGACTTCCAATAGATTGCAGGGGTTAATCAAGAAAACTGAGCTGTTGATGGCTGAGGTAGGCGAGGTGACTAAAGTCTCATCGAAGCTGAACCTAAGCAAAAGCAACTATTACACCAATGCACCATGTAAAGAAACTGCATATGGAGATCAATTTACAAGCTATGACGTATTGTGTGACAATAATCCTGCTACATTCTTGCACACCGATTACAGCAGCCAGGCTCCTAGCGAAGACCACTATATTCGTATAGACTTGGGCTCAGGGCAGGAGGAAAAACTCTTCAATTTGCATTATCGTACCCGTAAAGATGGTAATCTGTGTGCGCCAACGAGTGTGGTCATTGAGGCAAGTAACGATAATAGCAAGTGGGTCATCCTTCGCGAGATCACCTCTGGACTTCCAACAACTGGTAATACGGAATATTCTTTCGCGGATTTGGGGAATGGCAATGCCTACCGTTATATTAGAATGCGAGTATTAAATACCAGTACTGGTCAAAAAGCAAATGACCATTATTACTTTATCGTCAGTGAATTGGGACTTTCGAAAATCTCGTTTGTAGAGAAGTTGGACGCCACTTATTCGTCAATGTCCCCAGGTACTCTTCTTGCTGCATATGAAGCATGTCTAGCAGCACAGAGTGTGCTTGATGCCGGTAATACTGCGGCATATGCCAATGCATGTACCGCCTTGGAAGAAAAGTACAATGCCTTGCTCATTGCGAAGAAGAATGTTGAGAATAGTACTCTCAATGAACAGAAAACCTTGTTGCAGACTTTGATTGATAAAACTACTGCATTAGTTAATTCTTGTGCCTTGGTGTCAGAGTCTCCCGCTTCAGATTTGACATTGTCTGCAACGAATGGTGATGGAGTGTATTATCTAACAGGAGGTCCAGCTGCTTCCAGTGAAGGTAGTATTGACAACTTGTTAGATAACGATGTAGAAACCCAGTATACCAGTAACTGGGGAGCACAGACAGAGCATCCCTACTTACAAGTGACATTGCCCAATGGTAAGGAACTGAGTCGGTTTGCCTTTACTTTTACTAGTCGTAATAGCGGTAACGGACCTACCCCGACAACCATTGTCGTGAGCGGTAGCAACAATGGTTCCGACTTCACTCTGATACGAGAGTTCACCAAAGCCAATGATGGTTTCCCAGAGGCTGCCAATAATGTTAGCAATAAAGCGGTGAAGTGGACTTCGCCAGAAATTGTGGCAGCAACAGCTTACAAGTATCTGCGTTTTACAGTGACTAAGTCAGAGCGAGCAAGTGGAGGTGAAACAGATACAAATGGATTCTATCATTTCGGAATCAGTGAGTTTGGTCTACAAACCTCTTCGGGATATATCGTTACATTGCTTCCTGAGGCGGGTAATGCATCAGAGGACCTTGTGCTTGCCACATATGTTCAGAACTTAGATGCTCAGGCTGTTCACACCTATGCAACCACAATACCTCAGGTCGAAGAGGCTATAGCTAAGTTGCAGGATTTGTATAATCAACTCTATGAAGCCCAACAAGCTATACGCATCGTGACCTATACCATTCAGATTACAGGAGGTAAAGGGAATGGTGGAGTGAAGTATGGCGGTACCGAATACGTAAATGGAACTACTTTCCGTGCGCCTCAGGGTTCGTTCACAACTAACGACCTTACTGCAATTGTTCCTGATGGGTACACGTTAAAAAACATGGATGTTGATCACTCAACAGGTGTTATCAATGTTGCATTCTCTGCAATTCCACTTGTTGATACCAGCAAATATTACACCTTTGAGTGCTTGTCAGAATATGCTCATAGCACCGAGCGTTTCATTCGCGATAATGGAGCAGTCATTAATGGACGCTCTGCAGAGGGATCTCTCTTCCAATTTGAGGCTGCTGATGATGACAATGGCTATTATATCAAGAGTTATGTTTCAGACAAATACTTGAATCATACCGATGGTTGCATCTATGCAAGTGCAGAGAAGCTGACTGTTTGGACTATGGCTGTTCCTTCTCACACACCTTCCGCAAGGACATTGACCGTAGGTGGTGATTTGTATCTGAATAATAATGGTTCGGATTGCAACGATGGTAGCTGCATCAACTTGCAGTCAAATAGCCATCCAGGTGGCCCAGGTGCGGCCAATGCTTGTTCATTGTGGACACTTGAAGAGGGTACTCCTCTTGACAAGTCGGCATTGAAGGCATTGATTGATGAAACCAACACTCTTATCGCTTCATGTTATACGGGTGACAACTTCAACTATGCAGGTTCTCTTAATATTACAGAGGCGTTGGTAGATGTTACTCGTGATGAGGTAACTGCGGCTCAAGGTAAGTATGATAGCAAGGCCACAACAGCCAGTGAATATGCTGCAGCATTGGCAGCATTGCAGATCGCTAAAGACAACCTCCAAAACGCAATCAGCTCTAAAGACCTTCCAGTGCAGATGACATTAGATGTCAATAATCCAGTTGTGTATAAAATTTCTATTAATCGTGCTGGTGCTCCAGTGCTTCAGTATGATCCTACTAGCATGATGGTTGCTGTCAATGCGACGACCGTGGCTGGCGACAAATCGCAGGGATGGTATTTCAAGGCTGCTGATAATGGAAAGGTCTATATCATGCCCTACTATGATAAGAACACCACGCTTGCCTTGGGTACGAACGATTTCAGCGAAGGAAATAGCAAGGTAGAGGCAGTGGCTGTCGATACCGATGGCTATACACAAGAGTGGACTATCACGGCTAATGCGAATAAGAGCGGTTGGTACAACATTACCTGTACCTCGAACGGTACCGATACTTGGTACTTCAGCAATCATGGCGGTGTAAATTATAAGATGGGCTTCTATAATGTTGCGGATGATGATGGCTCACTTTTCAAGTTCGAACAAGTGAGCTTTGACAAGTCTGAGGCATATTATAAGCTCTACAACTATTACACGAACGAGACGAAGTTTGCTACGGGTAACATCACTGGTCGCAATGCTGCGGGTTACTACTCTTCAAGTGTGGCTACGGCCTATAACACCGCCTATAATAATGCCACCTCTGTGCTTGGAAGTTCTATAGCTACAGATTCTGACTACACCAATGCTTACAATGCACTTAAGTCAGCCAATGAAGCATTAGTAGTAAATATGCCTGAAGAGGGTAAGTTCTACCGTCTGCGTTCTGTGTCAAGAGGTTCTGCTGAGTATGCCTACGTTAAGCCCGAAGAGAATAAAATTTACCACGCTGCCAAAGACTCCAAAGATGCTACGGCTGTATGGTCATTTACAGGAACGACCAATGGTGCATATCAATTGACCAATCTTCACACTGGCACAAGCCTTGCTGATAATGGTTGGGAATATTATAAACCACTTGCCATGTATGACGAAGCCGGAGAGGTAACCATCGTGTCTTTGTCTGGTGATGGACAGGTAGGTATCAAGTGTGGTAGTATCATGTTGCATGCTGATGGTAATGGAAAGGTGGTGCATTGGGAAACTGGTGCCAATGATGGTTCCGCCTGGCGCCTCGAAGAAGTTGATATGTCTACCATTCAACACTCGCTCACCATCAGTCAGTATCGTCATGCAGGTCTTTACCTCAACTATGCGACAGCGATTCCTGAAGGGGTGCAGGTATATATCGCCCACACACCTAATGGACAAGAGGGTACCATCATCGCTGACGAACTTGAGGGTAACGTGCTCCCTGCACGCACTGCAGTTATCGTCAAAGGTAATGCAGGTTCCTATAACTTCAAGTACACAATAGACGAGAGTAGCGATGATTTTAGCAAGAATCTTCTTGGTGGTAGCGCTTATCTCAAATACCAAGAGGTGGAGGAGCCTGGCAATTTGTGTTGCGTGTTTGGCCGTAGAGATAACGAGGTAGGTCTCTATAAGAACTATGTTGAGTATAAAGATGCTAGTGGTGCCCAACCTGCCGAGATGAACGACACCGACAACGGTACCCACTTCAAAATTACGGCCAATAAGGTTTATTACGAGTATAAACCCTCAAATGTTGCTGGAGCAGCAGCTTTCCGATTCCGTTTCAATAGCAGAGGCGAGCAGTCGACAGCCATTGATGATGTCGCAAGCGATGAAGTTTATGTCATATACAATCTCTATGGGCAACGTGTTATTAAGGTAGTAGAGCCTGGAATCTACATTATTAACGGCAAGAAAACCTATGTGAGTGATAGCATGATTGGCAATAATGAATAATTTTGGACAGATGAGAATGAGTATGGAAAAGAAAGCATATGTGGCGCCTACCGTTGAAGTGGTAGAGATGGAGGAGATTTGCATTGTTGCCGGTTCGCTTGAAGATGGTGGTGACTTTGGTGGAAATCCCGATTTACCACCTACTGAGGAACTCTCGAACCGTCGTCGCAACTATTGGAGCGAAGTGGGTGGTAGTCGTAGATGGAAGTAACTTTCTCTTAGTGTATATGGCATGGGGGCTGAATTAGTTCAGCCCCCATGTCGTGTAAGGTGTTTGCTCACAGCTCATCGCTCATAGCTCGCTTCTCATCGCTCATCGCTCACAGCCAGTCTTCGTCTTCGTTTTCGTTCAACTTTTAATTTTCAACTTTGACTTCGTCGACCTAAAGGTTCAATTTTCAATTAACTCTCAACTCTCACTCGATCTAAGATGCCTGTCAGTGCGGCCAGAATGACACCGTAGTTGGTGATGGAGACGCCTTGTTGGCGGGCGCGGTTGATGCGGCTCAGCACATGCTTGCGGTTAAACATGCAGGCACCGCAGTGTATGACAAGGTCGTAAGGGGTGAGGTCGTCGGGATAGTCGGCACCGCTGACAATGTCGATCTGCAGTGTCTCCCCAAAGCGCTTGCGCAATAGGCGAGGTAGCTTCACACGGCCTATATCCTCGTGTTGGGGAGTGTGGGCGCATGCTTCGGCTATCAGGATGCGCGACGAGGCGGTGATCTTCTCCAATGCTTTGGCTCCCTCGACGAAGAGTCGTATGTCGCCCTTGTAGCGGGCAAAGAGGATGGAGAACGAGGTGAGCACTGAGGCTTCGGGCTTCAATCGGTATACCTCCTCAAAGGCTTGTGAATCGGTGATGATGAGCCTGGGTGGAGCGGCCAGTGTGGCTAATGCCTGTTCCATACGGTCGGGAGTGCAGCAGATGGGAGTGCATCCACGGTCGAGGAGCTCGCGGATGGTCTGCACTTGGGGTTGTATGAGTCGGCCCTTGGGTGCTGACTTGTCTTGAGGCATGACCAAGAGTACGCTGTCGCCCGCTTGGCAGAAATCCTCGGTGATGAGTCGCTCCTCGGTAGCGCGCAGAGCTACGATATCGTTCATGAGCGTTTCGATGCCTTCACCTGTTAGCGCGCTGATGCCAATGACTTTGCACTCTAGCCGTTGGCTCAGTGTTGTCTGCAGGGTGGGGTAGTCGGCTATGCGGTCTATATGTGCCAATGCTGCAATCACGGGAATCTCTCTCGCGCGGCACTCCTCGATGAGGCTCATCTCAGCATCGCACGGTGCGTCGGTGAATAGCACAATGGCAATGTCGGTCTTGTCGAGAACCTTACCTATACGTGCAACGCGTTCACTTCCGAGCAAGGTGTCATCATCGATGCCGGGAGTGTCAATGAGGATGGAGGCACCGAGACCATTGATCTCCATGGCTTTCTGTACGGGGTCTGTAGTGGTGCCTCGCGCGCCGGACACGATAGATACATCTTGTCCTGTCAGACGATTGATGAGGGTTGACTTGCCAGCATTGCAACGGCCCAAAATAGCGATATGTGTACGTTCCATTTTTATTAGTTAGGTGTTGGAAGTTGGGAGTTTGACAACGGACGACGGATAACAGACTCATAGCTCACTTCTCACAGCTCATCGCTCATAGCCAGTCTTCGTCTTAGTTTTCGTTAAGCTTTTAATTTTCAACTTTGACTTCGTCGACCTAAAGGTTCAATTTTCAATTAACTTAGAACCTGAAGTCTCTCTTCCCTTCGACGATTTCCTGCAAGCGTCGGTGAGTAATCTCTCGTATCTTGTCGGAGGGAATCTCACGGGCTAAGCGTTCTATCATCTGCTGACCTGCGGCCTTTACCTCGGGCGATGCATAGTCTTCGAGGTATTCGGCCAAGGTCATCAGCGCGTTGGGAGCGCAGCAGTTGCCTATCTGTCCGCTCTTGGCAAGTGGCATGAAGCGGTCGCCTGTGCGGCCTTCGCGGTAGCAGGCCGTGCAGAAACTGGGTATATAGCCCAACTCAAGCAGCCACCCCACAATCTCGTCGAGTGTGCGATGGTCCGAGATATCAAATTGTGCTGACTCCTCTGCATCTTCGATGCCCTCGGCATAGCCACCCACACTGGTCTTCGAGCCTCCACTGAGTTGCGATACACCCACGTCGAGTACCATTTCGCGCGAACGCTTCGATTCGCGTGTTGACACGATCATGCCCGTGTAGGGTACGGCCAAGCGTAGCACGGCCACGATGCGGCGAAACACCTCGTCGGTCACGGCATCGGGGAAGTCTTCGGGGTTGATGTCATCAGCCGGGCGTATGCGGGGTACACTGATGGTGTGGGGGCCTACGCCAAAGCGTGCCTCCAGATGCTCGGCATGCATGAGCAATCCCACCACGTCGTAGCGGTAGTTCGTAAGCCCGAACAAGGCTCCTATGCCCACATCATCGATGCCTCCCAGCATGGCACGGTCCATAGCTTCGGTGTGGTATGCCCAATCGCTTTTGGGACCTGTGGGGTGGAGGCGCTCATAAGTAGCTCGGTCGTAAGTCTCCTCGAAGAGGATGTAGGTGCCTATGCCCGCATCCTTCAGTCGTCGGTAGTTCTCTACCGTGGTGGCAGCGATGTTGACGTTTACGCGACGTATCGCTCCATTCTTATGGTGGATGGAGTAGATGGTCTTGATCGACTCCAGTACGTATTCGATGGGACTCATCTTGGGGTGCTCACCCGTCTCTAAGGCCAATCGTTTGTGCCCCATATCTTGCAGAGCGATGACCTCGCGGCATATCTCCTCTTGGGTGAGTCGGCGGCGCGGTATGTGCTTGTTCTGTGCGTGGTAGGGACAATAGGTGCACCCATTGACGCAGTAGTTTGATAGATACAGCGGAGCAAACATCACGATGCGGTTGCCATAGATGCGCTCCTTCAATCGGCGAGCGATGGCATACATGCGCTCCTCCACCTCCTTGTCGCGCACCTCGATGAGCACGGCAGCCTCGCGGTGCGATATGCCCTTTCCCTGCTCGGCCTTAGCGAGTATTTCCTCTACCAAAGCCTTGTCGTCATGGTGCTCACGGGCATACTTCAATGTGGCACGTATCTCGCCATCGTGGATAAACTCCTCGGCCCGTTCTGACTTGATGTTGTATACTATATTTCCGTTTTGCATTGATGAAATGACTCTTTGGTGTTATAGTTGCTACGACAAAAGTACAGATTTTTTCAGAAATCATCAGCATGAATGATGAAAGTTTGTTTTGCTCTTGTTGCTTTATTGCATTATCTTTGTCCTCAGAAACGGAAGATGATTAGTGTTGAACCCTGGTTCATCTTTCAACTTTTCATAACTATGGCAAAGATACAAAAGACTAATGTGGCTCGCCTGCTCGATCAGACTAAGGTGCCCTACGAACTCATTCCATACGAGGTGGACGAGAATGACCTCAGCGCTCCGCACGTGGCCGAGTCGCTGGGTGAAGATATCGCCCAGGTGTTCAAGACCCTCATCCTGCAGGGCGACCGCACGGGTTACTTCGTATGCGTTATCCCGGGCGATGCTACCGTAGATCTCAAGTTGGCAGCCAAGGTGTCGGGCAATAAGAAGTGCGAAATGATACCCATGAAGCAGTTGCTGCCCCTCACCGGCTACATCCGTGGCGGTTGCTCACCCATAGGGATGAAGAAGCATTTCCCCACCTACATCCACCACACCTGTAACGACTTTCCCTATATCTTTGTCAGTGCCGGAGTGCGTGGCTTGCAACTCAAGATTGCTCCTGCCGACCTCCTACGTATGGCTCAAGCCGAGGTGGCGGTGATTGTTTAGGCTATTGGTCATTGGCTGTTGGCTTTTTGTAGTGAACTTCGGCTAAGCTTGCTACAACGTTGTTTAGAAAGCTTCAGAAAAAAAAGTTTGCCCATTTTTTGAATTTTTTTCCTTTTGTTTCTATATTATGAAAAAACGAAAGGAAAAATTATGGCAAACAAAAAGAACACCAAGGCTACTCAACTCACCAAGGCAAAGAATGTAAAGACATTCTCCAAGTTTCCCACTCTGCTCGAAGCCATTGAGCGTGTGGTAGAGCTATCCAAGGATAGCAAGATGAGTGATGACTTTCTCCTTGCAGCCTCTCCCGAGATAGGGCTCCTCGCTGATTGTTACGGCATCACCGAGCAGCAGGCCGTGCTGTTCTGCATCTGCATGGAGCGTGGACCCCGTCGTGTCGACTACGATGACTTCGCCCGTCATCTCGATCTTAGCAATATTCGCGTGCTCAGTTACGCATCTGATATCGATGCGCTTGTCCGTCGTCGCCTGCTCCGCTATCGTGATGTCAATGATGAGGATTCGTTCGACGTGTACCAGCCCGTCATTAAGGAACTCAAGCGCAACGAAGCCTATCAGCTTCCGACACGTAAGGGGCTCGACTGCAATGAATTGTTTGACCAGCTGAATATGTTGTTTGACGACCTCAGTAATGATGCCATCACCCCCGACGATCTGCTGGCCGAGCTGGAAACGCTCTTGGCCGACAATCCCCAAATAGGTATGGTGCAACATTTGAATGAGTTGCATCTCGGCGGTGAAAACCTCCTACTCCTCCTGCTCTTCTGCCATCTGCTTATCAATCAGGATGACAACGACATTCGTCTCAATCAGATGGAGGGTGTGTTCAGCGATAAGGCTGCCTTCACTCGTGCCAAGGGCGAACTGCGTCGTGCCGAGTATCGCCTCATGCAGCGCGGCCTCATTGAGCACCGCTCCGTAGATGGCATAGCCGACACCAACAGCTACTGCCTCACGGCCCATGCCAAGCGTACTTTGCTGGCTGAGATGAAGCTCAGTGGCACAGAGGAGAAGATTGCCGATGTACTGGGCCACGCCACGCTCACTGCGAAGCCGATGTATTACTCCGAGGCCATCGAGCGTCAGGTGACTGAGTTAGGTTCCTTCTTCATTCCCGAGCAGTATGCCCAGATACGCGAACGCATGCAGCAGCGTGGTTTCCGCCACGGCTTCTCGTGTCTCTTCTACGGAGGCCCCGGCACGGGCAAGACCGAGACAGTCTACCAGTTGGCACGCCAGACGGGCCGCGACATTATGGTGGTAGATGTGCCGCAGACCAAGAGCAAGTGGGTGGGCGACTCGGAGAAGAACATCAAGGCCCTCTTCGACCGCTATCGTGAGCTGGTGCATCGCTCCGAGGTGGCTCCCATCCTTCTCTTCAATGAGGCCGATGCCATCATCGGCATCCGCAAGAGTGGCGCCACCAATGCCGTGGACAAGATGGAGAATACCATCCAGAACATCATCCTCCAGGAGATGGAGTCGCTCGACGGCATCCTCATCGCCACCACCAACCTTGCCGACAATCTTGACACCGCTTTCGAGCGCCGCTTCCTCTACAAGATACAGTTCAGCAAGCCCGATGCCTCGGTGCGCAGCCTTATCTGTCAGCAGATGATACCCGAGCTCACCGTCACCGATGCCACCACGCTCGCCGCGGCCTACGACTTCAGTGGCGGCCAGATTGAGAACATCGCCCGCAAACATGCCATCCACGCTGTGCTCCATGGCGAGCCCGAAAGCCTGCTCCACACCCTGCAGGGCTACTGTGCTACTGAGAAGCTCGACTCCAAATCGGCGGTCAAGAGAATTGGATTTTAAACCATGGGAATTAAAAAGGAGATAAAGGGAGTTATATGGAGTTAAATGGAGATAAATGCCAATACCGCAATTATGCGAGAGCAAAGATTGCTTGCAGGCTCTGCCGAGCTGGCGCGGTAT
>JAZONP010000048.1:0-6126 GCA_045654565.1 Bacteroidaceae bacterium | reverse complement strand
TCCTTGGTGTTGGATACATAGCCGATGGGCGCGTCAAACCACACATAGAGCACCTTGCCCTCGGCGCCCTCTACGGGCACGGGGATACCCCAGTCGAGATCGCGCGTCATGGCGCGGGGCTGCAGGTCCATGTCGAGCCATGACTTGCACTGGCCATATACGTTGGGACGCCACTCCTTGTGGCCCTCGTGGATCCACTCCTTCAGCCACTGCTGGTATTCGTTGAGCGGCAGGTACCAGTTCTTGGTCTCCTTCAGCACGGGAGTCTCGCCCGTCTCCTTCGAGCGGGGGTTGATGAGCTCGGTAGGCTCTAGGGCACGTCCGCAACCCTCTTCGCACTGGTTGCCATAGGCCTGCTTGTGGCAGTAGGGGCACTCGCCCACCACGTCGCGGTCGGTGAGGAACTTCTCGGTCTTCTCGTCGTAGAACTGCTTGGTCGACTGCTCCACCAGCTTGCCCTCGTCGTAGAGCTTGCGGAAGAAGTCCGACGCAAACTTATGATGCACATCCGAGGTGGTGCGGCTATATACATCGAACGAGATACCAAACTCCTTGAAGCTATTCTTGATGATATTGTGGTAGCGGTCCACCACATCCTGCGGAGTGATGCCCTCCTTGCGGGCACGCTGTGTCACGGGCACACCATGTTCGTCAGAGCCGCCCACGAAGAGCACCTCCTCGCCCTTGAGGCGGAGGTAACGGACATAGATGTCGGCAGGCACGTATACACCCGCCAAGTGACCGATATGTACAGGACCGTTGGCATAGGGAAGTGCCGAAGTGACGGTCGTTCTCTTGAATTTCTTTTCCATATAGTTGCGTTATTATTATCTAATCGGCAAAGTTACAAAAAACGTTGTATATGAAGAAATTTTTATGGTTTTTAGCGTCGGATTGGATTTTATTCGTACTTTTGCAGCATCTTCATGCCGATACCGCAACCCCTTCGTAGGGATTAAGGTGCAGGGTGGGGATAGACATAATGGAAAGGCGTTTACTTGACGCTTTGGTTTTGACGATGTAAGAACTTCGCAACTTCTCAACGATTAGTCAAAGACAAAGCAACGGTAGATGCCACGGGGTATGTCATATATCCGTATGCTATGCTGTACAGCCATTGTTGTATACGCGTAGCTGTGTAGTATATATATACATATCGGCGTGGGGTCTGCGTTGCTCGTTTCGACTAATCGGGCAATGCGAAGGCCTTTACATCGTGAGACGGGCAACAGGTACAGGTTCTCACGCTTTTTTATTTATAATAGGTAGCAGCCGAATCAGGAGGACTTATAGGCATTTTGGCCAATAAATGAAGACCACCCTCATCACCTTCACACAACAGGGATTCGCTGAGCGCAGCCATGGAGAGAAAACATCTAAAAGAATCTGCGGATTGGATCTAATCCGCGTCTGTGCCATCTTCTTCGTCATCGCAGGACATTTCTTCTCATTGAATACTTCTTATAGGAATGTTCCATTTGAAGGAACTTCAATGTTTCTACAAGGAATGTTAGCAGAGTTGTTCACTGGAGTTCCTCTTTTCTACATGCTGACCGGCTACTTGAATATAAACAAGACCATATCCAAGAAGTACTATCGAGGGATGCTCCGAGTAATCATCTCATATATCATATTTTCGGTCATTACAATTATATTCCGAAAATATTACCTACACGACGAACTAAGTTTCAGCAGTTTGCTGATGAAAATATTTGACTATTCAGCTATCCCTTATGCGTGGTTTGTCGAGATGTGGATTGGACTTGCTTTATTGACTCCTTTTCTAAACTACCTATACAAGGCAATACCCACTAGACAAGAAAAACTGATAGGAATCTTTATTTTGTTTGCTTTAACAGCATTGCCAGACTTGCTGAATCGCTACGGTATGTATATTGCTCCTGGCTATTGGGGCAATGCTTGTTTCCCTTTGATGTTCTTCTTCTTTGGAGCATTTATTCGAGAATATCAGCCTGTGATTAACTGGAAGTGGGGATTAGCACTAATACTTACAATGATAAGCATAACCCCCTTATTTAACATAATCCTTTTCGAAGGACATGATGTCGTAGATATAACAGGAGGGTCGCGAGGAGTATTCTCAACATGGGTAACAGTAACAATATTTTTATTACTTTATCGCAAAGATATCCCTGAAGGATTTGTGAGAAATTGTATAACCCATTGTTCTAAAGTTTCGTATGAGATGTATCTCTGCTGCTTCATGTTTGACCGTCTCTACTATCCGTGGTTCAAGGCCCGCTTCTTCGAGTCGCAACCCCAATACCTTGCCTTCTTCTTCGTCTTAGTACCTTTGGTTTTTCTCTCTTCATACCTCGTGGCTGCACTATATAACTACTGCAGCGACTGGATAAAGAGCTTCACCAGTCCAAAGCTGTCCGGACTCGAGTCCTGACGGCCTTGGACTGCAGTCCAGACGGCTCTGGACTGGCGGGAGTCTTTAGTCAATCCAATTGTAGCGTTCTTCGTAGGCGTCGAACTCCAAGTCAGAGAGTCCCAGCTCGCCCAAAACCTCACGAATGTAAGCTATATCTGTGGGAGTGCATAGCATAGTACCGCGGCGATGCTCGAAATAGGATGTGCGCGAGAAGTGCTTCATCAGCCTTTCGCTAAACTTGGCATACTGTACCGGGAGCATCTTGGCTTGCATGCCACGGAACCCGCGGGCGCAAGTAACAGGAGCCGCAGAACGATAGTGTTGGCACGTTTCGCTGGGCGAGGCGCACTTGGGATTGATGATGCTGACGCGTTCCTCGGTGTCTGGCAATGCAGCCCACGCCAGATGGCGTAAGCATTGCTTGGCCAAGGGGCAGGCGTCGTGAATGCACAGAGAGAACATCTGTGGCACTTGGGCGTAGTCGATCGTATTCATCGTGGTAAAGTATCTTAATTACACCATAAAGATACGAAAAATATTTGAATGGCAAGCGCTCTTGGCTCTATTGTTTCTTCCGTACGGTCACCAGGTCGCCAAATGCTGTGATCCCCTCGACCTGCACGGCGATGCGCTTGGTGCGGGCATTGTTGTAGAACTTCAGAGAGAAGCGTCCTTGGTAGTCGGTCTCCACGCGAGGGTTCCAATAGAGCGTGCGGCGGTAGTCTGCCGTGTCGGGCAGGGCCGTCTCAGAATAGTCGCGGTGATAATAGCTGATTGCCTGACTATAGCCCTTGAATGTCGTGTTGCGAGTGCCGTCACGCATGTCATAGGGTGGTGCGGTGGGGCTTTGCTCTTTAGGGAAATAGATTGTGTGCGCCCATAGCATCTGGCGATGGTCGGTATTTAGGTCTTGGTTGACGGGGTGTTGTTCACGCGACACAAGATTGCTGTAGATGCGAATCTCTTTGGGAAGTTGGTATAGCTTAAGGAATCGGCGCCCTCCGTCGGATACATATTCGCCGACGCTAAGTCCGCCTCCAAAATTTCCGATGTATGCCTCGTAATATGCATAGGTGAGACTGTCTTTGGTGGCATTTCTTCTAAAGCTCAGCTTGTCCGGAATACGCGCACGATTTAATGTGTAGGGTATGACGGGGTCGTAATACCCTTTCGTGGGTGGAGGGTCAGTGAGTGCGTGCAGGCCTCGGTCTATAATGGTGTTATATTCCTTGACAAAGTCAACAACTATATCAGGACGATCGTAGTATATTTCAAACTCCTGCTTGTTGCGCTTCTTGATAGTGACCTCATCGATAAGCCCTTCCGTTGTTAAGTCGATATTTTCCAGCAACTGTAACTCGTAATCGTCCTCGGGCGAATGGCACGCATAGTAGTTATAGGGCGTGGGCGCAGGAGAGAAAGCACAATATAGCGAAGGGAATATGTAGCGATACTTCCCTTTTATTCCCTTCTTCCCCAATCCTTCGGGTTTCCAAATCTTGATAGTGAGTCCCGTTTCGCCAATAAAATGACGGGGAATATCGAAACTGAACTCTCCCTTCTCGTTGGCTTGCATGGTGTCCCGGTAGTCGACCTGCTCTGATTTCAACTCAATCGCCACCCACGGATTCTTTATGCGCTTGTACTTGTCAGCCTTCCATCTGCCTGCAGAGTCAACTATCTGGTCGGCCACGTAGCCATCAATGACATATCCCTTCTCGGGAGTGTAGTGTGGCTTCACCTTTGTGCCTTCGGCCATTGTTGCCCACTCGTAGCGTCGCCAGCCCTGAGTGAGCATCAGTAAATCAACATCAGCATGCATGGCACGCACCGAAGGATGAGCGAAGTAACTATCGACGTCCTTGATAAATCCCTTGAGGTCAGAGGTGAGTAGCAGTTCGGTGCGTATGTCGCCCTTGTCGAACGTGGGTGCATCTTCATCAGCGTCGGTGATGCTCACCGAGAGGAAGCCTCGCGCGCCTCCGCCCCACGATGCCTGTATCTGCATATTTACTTCTACCTCTTCAAAGGGGCGGAGTGAGTCGGTGGGGAGTTCCACATGTAAGGTGGGCGTAGTGGTGGGTGGCTGCACAAAGAAAAGTCGGTCGGCCAGCACGTGCCCATCGGCATTGAAAAGGGTGAATTGGTTCACGCCTGGGCGCAGCACCTCCTTGTCGAGTCGCATACGGATGCGATTTCCATTGCCCAAGGTTATGGTGTCGAAAGCTGTGAGTGCTCCTCGGCATTGCAGGCTCCAGCCGAGTAGTTCGTCTGGTTGTGAAGGTGATGCGTGGAGCATCACCTCGTAGCCGGCATAGTCTGCGGTGGGTTTCATATTCAATACGTAGCCTTCGTCCAATGCAGCGGGTAGCTCGTAGGTGTAGACTTTGCCCTTATATTCCACCTGTGTCTTGATGGGCTTGTCGCTTTCGGGTGTCACCTGCACCAAAGCGCGGCCTCGGCGCCCTGTAGTGAAGGAGCCTATTTGCTTGTCCTTGTAGAGCAGCGTGCCTGTAACCTTCTTCTCTCGTCCCCATTGGTCATTGGCTTCGATGGCAACTACAGAGGGAACGCCTACCACAAGATTTCCTCCCTCGGGGTAGAAGCGCACCTCGAGGTCATCCTTGCGTAGCTTAGGGTCAGTCGCGTCGGGAATGGCCAATTTGGTGTGGATGGGATAGTACTCAAACTCGCGTTTGTATTGTCCGGCAGTGTCAGGGCGGCTATATACGGGTACTGTGCGGGAGAACAGGCAATGATTGATGTCGGGGATCAAACTCTGCTGGGCTTCCTTCTCGGACAGCAAACTCTGGGCGCGCTCATATTTGTCCATAAAGTCGAATAGTGTGAGCCTCTCGTTTCCAAAGTTGACCATATTGCGCGTGTAGGCACGCACTTCGTAGTAGCCGGTGTAGTAGTTGTCTTTCAGGATGAACCCTCCGTGACACTGTCCATTCTCCATGCGCAGTTTCTTGGTCTCCATCTCCACACCTTTATCGTTGAGCAGCTCCACGTAGAGGACCTTGCTCACATCTGTCAGTTGCAGCGTGGTGGCATTCACCACGTAGGCCTTGAACCAAAGGGTGTCGCCAATAAAGTAGCTGCGATTGTCAAGGTGGAGATAGGCCTTCTCTTGCGGATAGGCCTGGTTGAAGGCGTAGATGTTTTTCAGATAGTTCTGTATACGCACCACGGCACTGTCGGTCTGCCCAAAAGCAAGCAATGTGCTACAAATAAAAGTTATCGCAAGTAATATTCGCTTCATGTTCCACAACGTTACCAGATCTGAGACAAAGTTACAACTTCTTGTCGATAAGGCAAGGAGTAGTGCCGCTTTTTCTGAAAGATTGGTTTGGTGGAGTGTTTGAATGGAGGTCTGCGAGCTTTTGTTTGCCTTCGGAGAATGGCTGAGATATCTGCAACAAAAAAAGTCCACTAGAAAGTGGACTTCTGTGTGGGCGTTGACGGATTCGAACCGCCGACCCTCTGCTTGTAAGGCAGATGCTCTGAACCAGCTGAGCTAAACGCCCGAAATTCGTGAGAACGACTCTTTCCTTCGTGATGGAGCTTTAGGTTTCTTTTTTGTGGGCGTTGACGGATTCGAACCGCCGACCCTCTGCTTGTAAGGCAGATGCTCTGAACCAGCTGAGCTAAACGCCCGAAAGCCTCCATCGTTCTGAAAAGCGCTGCAAAGGTAGGGCTTTTTCTGATAACTGCAAAGAAAAATG
>JAZONP010000047.1:0-18449 GCA_045654565.1 Bacteroidaceae bacterium | reverse complement strand
ATTTATCGGACTTATAACTTGCTATAAATGTTATCTCACTATATAATGCATTCAGGTATTGAAAGAATAGTAGTCAAGATTAAAAATACAATAAATTTCAAAAAATATATAGTTAAAATTACAATATATCTAGAAAAATATATATCTTTGTGTCGAAAATAATCCCTGCGGCAACAGAGATTATTAACGGAGCTTGGCGCTCACATAAAAAATTAATTGTATGAATAATAATTTTTCGCCTACAAATATAGGCATTTTGAACGAAAAACGGAAGCGTAAACGCATTATTAGTTCAAAAGAATGTCAATTTGACATGAAAGATGCGTTGCAGCACATTTTTTCAGCCTTTCACGAGGCTGTTAAGTTGTATAATCTTGAAATTGGAATGACCAATCCTCAAGATAGAATACGTGGTTTGGAAGCGAGTTATTTTAACTCGAAGTTGATGCAATGTTTAAGGTCGTATTTCGAAACGCACCTCAAACGCGGAAAGTACGGTCGTATGTTCTTGTATGAAAATGGTTATATCGTTTTGTTTAAGAAAATAGGCAAAGATGGTAAACCTATGAATATACGTACTAAGCTGATGGATGCGATAGAAAATCAGTTGATGGGCAATCTTTTCGACAATGAAGAGGACGGTTCATCTCCAATTATTTTCTTTGGCTATACTAAGACTAAATTGGGTGAGATTGTTCATCCAAGAATTTTATACATAGACGAAAATTCAGTAAAGTGGACCATTGAGGAAAATGAAATAGCTCCTATAAATGAAATTAATTTATTTGGCAATATTTCTCCTTCATTAGGCCATGCAACAGTTAAACCTGAATTGAAAATTAAAAAGAAAGCTGAATAACCGAGTAGCCAAGCTCCTTATTCTTTATATTAACTAATAATTTCACAATGATGAATCCAAGACAATTGACATTCGTTAGGGAATATCGAGGCTATTCTCAGACAGAATTATCGTCTAAGGTTAAGGGCTTATCTCAATCAAATTTATCTAAATTTGAGAAGGGAGTTGGACAATTGTCTGATGAAGTAAAACAAAGAATCATTGATTTTTTGGGATTCCCAAAGGATTTTTATGAGCAATCTATTTCCAATAATGTGGAAAATGCCCACTATCGTAAGAAACTTGGAATTGGAAAAAAAGAAAAAGAATACATAGAAAGATCCAATAAACTTATAGGATATATCATT
The DNA here is from genome assembly GCA_045654565.1 of Bacteroidaceae bacterium. Taxonomy (GTDB): domain Bacteria; phylum Bacteroidota; class Bacteroidia; order Bacteroidales; family Bacteroidaceae; genus UBA1189. Next base: position 17,243 of record JAZONP010000047.1, on the reverse strand, counting down.
GATCAAATGGCTGGGTCGATTGATTTTCCTAAATTCTCATTGAGAACAATGGATCTAGAAGAAGGCTATTCTCCTGAATATGTAGCACAATTTACACGCCGTTTAATTGGTACTACAGAAGGACCCATTAAAGATATTTGTAGCATTCTTGAAAAATATGGTATAATAATAGTTGAACAGTATGACTATGGAGAAGGCTTTGATGGAGTATCTTTTATAACAGATGGCGGATTCCCCGTAATGATTATTAACGGAAATCGAAGTAATGATCGCAAAAGACTTGATATCGCACATGAGTTAGGACATATACTTATGCATTTGTTTCCGAATATAGCGATACCTAGTTATAGGGATAAAGAAAAGGAAGCTTTTAGGTTTGCAGCAGAATTTTTAATGCCTGAAAAAGAAATTAAGAGTTCCTTATTAAAACTAAAGTTGTCTTATCTTATACCTTTGAAACAATGCTGGTTAACATCAATGGCTGCAATTGTTCACAGAGCCATGGACTTAGATTGCATCGACAAAGATTGGTATCAATATCTGAATATTGAATTAAGTCGTAGAGGCTACAAAAAGAACGAGCCAGTGGATGTATATATGGATCGACCAGAATTGTTTTTTGAAGCATATAATTTGTTCAAAACAGAACTTGATTATTCTGATAGTGAGTTAGCAGATACGTTCAATTTACCATTAGATGTTTTAGCTCATTTCTTTGCCCGAAAACCTACACTTCTACGAATATTACGAAGTTAGCATATAAGCATAAATAGGCTTCCAATTGGAAGCCTTTTTTGTTAGTAAACCTAACTAAGGGAAGAGAAAAACATCACCTTCTATAGGATTCATTCTCGAAAACGACCTTTTCTACCATTTCATTGAGGCGGTCGACGATGCGTTTGCCATATTTCTCTTCGAGTTGTGCTGGAGTGAGGTTGGTAGTGAAGATTGTGTAAAGTTGCTCCTCGTAACGCGTGGTAATGAGGTCTATCAATGGTGTATAGACATTCCCGAACTCCATTACTTCGCGTGGCTCTGTTCCCAAGTCATCAACAATCATAAGCTGGTAACGCATTACGTTTCTCCAGTCGTTGTAGTTCCCTTTACTCTGCATTGCTAAATCTTTGGCATTCCAAAGAGGGAATACATAGTACTGGTTGTTAATGGGGTCCTTAAGGTTTAATCCAGAGGAAAGCAACTGCAAGGCCCAGGTAGACTATTACACCGAAGAAGAATTGCTCGAATGCTACGAAGGTCATTGGTGGAATCTGACTTGTTAAATAGATATCATTTGTCCGATGCCCTATTAATTCAACTATTTCAATTTTCAAACTTACCATTTCGCAAAATATGCTTACCATTTTGTCTTTTGAAGCCTATAAATTGTTAGCGTCATCGCGAAGACACTTTTACTCCATCGCGATGATATACTAGCGCCATCGCGATGACTTCAAAGCATCATCGCGATGATAGTCAATAATAGACACTATGAATCCTTGAGATGGAAGGTAAGAAATGACAAATTCGAGCTTCTCAACGAAAAAAACGTTAACGCCGACGCGGAACCTTTAGGTCGACGCCCGTAGGGGCTGAAGTCAATGAAAGCGTCGGTTGCGCAGGCTGGCGATTTATCGACATCAAGGTGTGTGCTTTAGCACCTAAAAATAATGTTTCCCTTTTTTAGCTGTAGGTGTCGGTAGCTTGGTGTAATCATTTGAAAGATAAGCTGTCTGCGACCGACACCTAGTATCGGTGGGGTGTCGGTGCTTGAACGAAAACTATAACGAAATCCTTTGAAGCATCGCGTGTATTATTGTACGATAATCCTCTTTCGCACATGTGGTAATGAAGGGAAATCGGAATAATGAAAGTTGATTTTTGGCTTGGCAAGGCTGCGAAGCGCGCTTCGCTGCCAACGATAATGCAAGCTTCAATCCGGAAGGCTAATTTTCAATTCTCAATTTTCATTTCGCGGAGCTTCGCTTGCCTTGCCAGGGCAAAAATAAAAATCGTTTACTCGGCAGAAATGGGTGCTAAATGGACAAATTCCACATCAACGACACTCTTCGGAAATCAGAGCCTTTTGATGAGGAAAATCTCTTTGGCTGTTTTTCAAAACGAAAGGCTCTGGCAAAATTATCCTCTTTGTCTGATTCGCTTCGTCTAGACCTGCATTTTTTGAAAAACCTTTGTAGACGAGCGCTCGTCTAAGTCTGCAATTTTTGGTACATATATGCAAAAGATTTGGTACATACATGCAATGAAAAAATTGGATAAAGTAAATTTTTGTATTCACTTAAGTGATTTTCTTTATTCACTTAATTCTTTCTTTAGACTTACGACCGACACCCCACCGACACTAGGTGTCGGTCGTAAACTCGCTGTAAACTATATTGTTATAACTGATTACCGATACCTTGACTAAAAAAGACAACACATATTATGATGTGTAACTATTTTCCGATGCAGAAGTGCTTGAAGATGTTTTGAAGCACGGAGTCGGTGGATACCTCGCCTACGATGTCCGATAGGTGGTGGATGCACTCGCGGAGGTCCTGCGAGACGAAGTCGCCGGAGAGCTGCATCTGCAGGCCGTCTTGCACGCGGTGGATGGAGTCGAGGGCGTGGGTGAGGGCTTCGTAGTGGCGGGCGTTGGTGGCGATGACATCGCTCTGCGAGATGTCGGGCAGGGCGGCGGCCTCTATCAAATGGGATTCAAGGGCATCAAGCCCGAGCTGCTCCTTGGCGGAGATGAAGAGCTTGGGGGCATCGACATCGGCATAGGCTTGCTCGAGGGCGGTGCGCTCCTCGGGGGTGATGCGGTCGGCCTTGTTGAAGAGGAGGAGGAGGGGCTTAGAAGACCCACCTAAATCTCTTCGAGCCCCCGTCGTGCAGTGCACTGCACTCCCCTCATATCGGCACAAATCAACATTCAGTTGATTTTCTTCGGCCTTATTCGCCCTGCGAGGGAGGACTTGAGAAAGCAAGAGGTTCGTACCCCCTCCCTCACAGGGAGGGATGGGGTGGGTCTCTTGGATGGCATCAATCATCCAGAGGACGATGGAGGCTTGCTGCATCTTCTGATAGGTGCGCTCGATGCCGATGCTCTCGACAACGTCGGTGGTTTGGCGTATGCCGGCGGTATCGATGAAGCGGAAGGTGATGCCGCGGAGGTTGACGGTGTCTTCGATGACATCGCGTGTGGTGCCGTGGATGTCGCTCACGATGGCTCGCTCTTCGCCTACGAGGGCGTTGAGGAGGGTGGACTTACCCACGTTGGTCTCGCCGATGATGGCTACGGGCACGCCGTTCTTGATGGCATTGCCTACGTTGAACGAATGGGCCAGGCGGGAGATGACGCGCTCGATCTCGTCGGCTATCTGCGAGAGTTCGCTACGGTCGGCAAACTCGAGCTCTTCGTGGTCGCTGAAGTCGAGCTCGAGCTCCATGAGCGAGGTGAGGTGTAACAACTTGTCGCGCAAGGCCGAGAGCTCCTGGCTGAAGCCTCCGCGTAGCTGGCTCAAGGCAAGGCGGTGCGTGGCGGCCGAGGTGGAGGCGATGAGGTCGGCTACGGCTTCGGCCTGGCTGAGGTCCATCTTGCCATTAAGGAAGGCACGCTGGGTGTACTCGCCTGGTGCGGCAAGGCGGCATCCGCTATCGATGAGCAGGCGCAGGGCTTGCTGGAGGATCTAGGAGGAGCCGTGACACGAGATCTCTCCCGAGTCTTCGCCCGTATAGGAGTGGGGCGCACGGAAGAGGGTGACGAGCACCTCATCGAGCATGGAGCCGTCGGCGGTTATGAGATGGCCAAACACGGCGGTGCGTGCCTTACGCTCGGTGAGCGGTGCACCGCCGATGGGGCGGAAGTGCTGGGCGGTGATGCTGATGGCCTCGGGGCCACTGAGGCGGATGACGCCTATGGCGCCACCCTGAGCGGTGGCAATGGCGCAGATGGTATCGTGAGAAGTCATGACTATCTTTTATTTAGTAGAAATCACACAAACTTACATAAAAAAAATGATAATTAGGGCGTAGGATTAGAGAAACAAGATATTTTTTGTATTTTTGTGCTGATTATAACACTAAAACACGAATATTATGAAAAAAACTGTTCTATCTCTTCTGCTATGCATGGTTACAGTCGTGGCATTGGGTCAGACCAATGACTATACCGAATACATCAATCTCTATAAGGATATAGCCATAGAGCAGATGAACAAGTATCATATACCTGCCAGCATCACCTTGGCACAAGGACTGCTCGAATCGGGTGCCGGAAAGAGTGATTTGGCTAGAAAATCGAACAATCACTTTGGCATCAAGTGCCACTCGTCATGGGAAGGCAAGCGTACCTATCACGATGACGATCGGAATGGAGAGTGTTTCCGTGTATACAAGAGTGTAAGAGACTCTTACGAAGACCACTCTATATTCCTGGCTACTGGAAGCAGATATGCATTCCTGTTCTCATATTCACAAACAGACTATAAGAACTGGGCCCGTGGTCTCAAGCGTGCGGGCTATGCTACGAGTGCCACCTATGCCGACAAGCTCATTGAGATCATCGAGCGATATAACTTGAATCGCTTTGACCAACCTCAACAGGGCGGTGCTACCAAGCCACAGATCGCGAATGCTCATACACCTTACATCGCAAATGATATCGTGTATATCGTAGCTCGACAGGGCGACACCATGTACTCTATCGCTGAGGAGTTTGGCATATCGAAACGTAAGCTCATCTCTTACAACGACCGCTATCGTGGCTATGTACCCAACAAGGGTGACATCATCTACCTCGGTCGCAAGCATTGGAAGGCACAAAAGCCCAATACAGAACACGTCGTGAAGGACGGAGAGAGCTTGCACATGATATCGCAACAGTATGGCGTACGTCTAAATCGCCTGTATAGAATGAACAAGGGTAACCCTGACAACTATGCACCGGTAGAGGGTGATGTGGTAAGACTGAGATAAGAACGATGAGTCAAGCCCGCCAGCTATACTTTGACTTTGCCTCTTTCCTCTCACAATATTTTGAGGGGAAGGTGCAGAAGATATCCATCCACGCAGGTTTTACCTGCCCCAACCGCGATGGATCCAAGGGTACGGGGGGATGCACCTATTGCAACAACCAAACTTTCAACCCTGACTATTGCAAACCAGAGTTTGGCATACGTCGACAACTGGAAGATGGCATAGGTTTCTTTGCCCGCAAGTATCCTACGATGAGATACCTGGCCTACTTTCAGGCCTATACCAATACGTATGGTGAACTGGAGCAGCTGAAGGCAATGTACGAAGAGGCGCTATCTGTCGATGGCGTAGTGGGACTTGTCATTGGCACACGCCCCGACTGCATGGCCTCTGCCCTACTCGACTATATCGAAGAGCTCAGCCGAAAGACCTTCGTAATGGTGGAATATGGCATCGAGAGTGCCAACGACGACACACTCCTCCGCATCAATCGTGGCCACGACTTTGCCACCGCCATCGATGCCATCCGTCGTACACACGAGCGAGGCATCCTCGTGGGCGGACACCTCATCCTTGGCCTCCCTGGCGAGGACCACGACGAGCTCATGCGACAAGCCGAAGCTATCGCTTCCCTACCCCTCGACATGGTGAAGCTACACCAGCTACAACTCATCCGAGGCACACGCATGGCACGCGAGTATGAAGAGCATCCCGAGGACTTCCACCTTTACACAGTGGACGAATACATCGACCTCGCCATAGACTACATCGAGCGATTGCCCTCGACGATGGTTATCGAGCGCTTCATCTCACAATCGCCCCGTTCATTGCTCATCGCACCTGATTGGGGGATGAAGAACTACCAATTTGTAGACCGTCTACGCCGCCGCATGCAAGAGCGGGGAGCCTACCAAGGCCGATTAGTAAAATGACAATACAGTTACAATAACATAAAGGAAACATCTATGGAACGTGTAACCCTACTCCCTCCTGAAGCGCTGAGCGATGGATGGATTGATGCCCAATACCTCCCCGAAGGGAAGGACAAATACTACATACGCAATCGTCAAGTGAAACAACCTGAGGGAGGATGGCGTCACCTGCATAGTGATGAGATAGAACGATTGGTGAAGAACAACAATACTGCCTCGTCGTGGGATACGTTGTGGGTTACCGATGAGTTTAATCCGAGCGTAGTCAAGGATAATAAGTTCTATGGCACCGTACGTATAGGTCGTATCTCTAATGGAGCACTACAATATCACGATTTGAGACTGCCGGTGGGTATCACCAACTCGAACATACACTCTTGTGACATCGGGGACAATTGCGCCATACACGATGTACACTACTTGTCGCACTACATCATCGGAAGCCATAGCATGCTTTTCAATATCCAGGAGATGTCGACAACCGATCATGCCAAGTTTGGTAATGGCATCGTCAAGGATGGTGAGCCCGAGTCGGTGAGAGTGCGCATTGAGATTATGAATGAAACCGGAGCACGATCAGTATTACCCTTTGATGGAATGATACCTGCCGATGCGTACCTATGGGGAAGATATGTAGATGATGCCACACTGCAACAACGCTTACACGACATCACACAGCGCACGATAGACCATCACAGAGGATACTACGGAGAGATCGGCGAACGTTGCGTAATCAAAAACTCCTCGATCATCAAAGATGTAAAGATAGGCACCGACTGCTACATCAAAGGTGCATCAAAACTTAAGAATATCACCATCAACTCATCAGAAAAGGAACCATCGCAGATAGGAGAAAATGTAATTCTTGTTAATGGTATCGTAGGATATGGATGTCGCATATTCTACTCATGCACGGCCGTAAAATTCATCCTTGGCAACAACTCGAACCTCAAATATGGTGCACGACTCATCAACTCCATCATGGGAGACAATAGCACCATATCCTGTTGCGAAGTGCTAAACAATCTCATATTCCCCGGTCATGAGCAACACCACAACAACTCGTTCCTCATTGCCTCTGTCATCATGGGTCAGAGCAATATGGCAGCAGGCGCCACCATCGGAAGCAACCATAACAGCCGCACCAACGATGGAGAACTGGCTGCCGGACGTGGCTTCTGGCCTGGACTATGCTCGTCGGTGAAGCACTCGAGCCGATTCGCATCGTTTGTCCTCTTGGCCAAGGGAGACTATCCTGCCGAGATGAACATCTCACTCCCCTTCTCACTGGTGAACAACAATAACCACACCAATCACCTGGAGGTGATGCCCGCTTATTGGTGGATGTACAATATGTATGCCTTGGCACGCAACACGTGGAAATACCGTACACGAGACAAACGTATCACCAAGGTGCAGAATATTGAGTTTGACACCTTTGCTCCCGACACCATGCAGGAGGTCATCCATGCCCGAGAACTGCTCGAGTTGTGGGTTGGCAGAGCATATACTGATATAAGCAATGAGGATAATAAAGCACTTCGCGAACTTGGTCGTCGCCTGCTCCACGGAGAGCGCAAGGTGGTAGACGAGCTCACCATACTCGGCGAGGGTGTAGAGAATAGCCAACGCGAAGTACATATACTCAAAGCCTACGATGCCTATCATGCCTACGGAGACATGCTTATCCACTATGCCATGAACTGCATCATAAGTGATGATAGTGTGACGATAGACGAGCTGCGTACGATGCTCACCGAGGCTCGCGCCACACAATGTGAGAAGCAATGGATAAACCTTGGCGGACAGCTTGTGACGGAAGAAGACATCGACATCCTACGACAGGACATATGTGATGGCACCCTTGACTCATGGAACGCCATACACGACCGCTACGACGAGCTATGGGCCCACTACTCCACCGACAAGCTACGCCACGCCCTACATGCCCTATGCATCGTATTGGATACCGATGTAATGACTGATGAACTATGGCTACAAGCCTTAGCTCACGAAGAGCGCATACAACGCCGCATCAGCGAACAGGTGTACCTATCACGCAAGAAGGATCACGACAATCCATTCCGCGCGGCCACTTGCCGCAATGAACAGGAAGCACTTATCATCTTCGGCGAGCCCGAGGACAACAAGTTTGTATGCCAGGTAAGAGAGGAGATGTTGGCCAACATCAGAAGGATAGAACGGCTGAGAAATCAACTATAACCATTGGCACTCGCTGAGAATATCGGTCAATCCAACTTCTCAAAGCGTTCTAACTTTTCACAACTTTATATTATAATAGGATGTGGGGCGGAAATTCCGCCCCACATCCTATTTGATAGGCATCAGTTACTATGCTTGCTTATTTCTTTTTTATAAGCATTCCTATAATACTGAGTATAAAAAGTGTGAGTAACATAATGCGTGCGTATTAATATGATTACTCCAACTATTACTTCTTACTGAGATCATATACCACCTTCATCACAGCCTCACCGATAGCCTCTGCCTCTTCGGGAGAGCCAGCCTCGGAATATACACGAATGATGGGTTCGGTATTACTCTTGCGGAGGTGCACCCACTTGTCGGGGAAGTCGATCTTCACACCGTCGATATCGTTCACCTCTTCGTTGGCATAGATTTCCTTCACCTTCACAAGGATAGCGTCAACATCCACGTCGGGAGTGAGGTCAATGCGGTTCTTCGCCATGTAGTACGCAGGATAGGTCTTGCGGAGCTCGCTCACGGTCATCTGCTTCTTGGCAAGATAGGTAAGGAAGAGAGCGATACCTACGAGAGCGTCACGGCCATAGTGGCTGGCGGGATAGATAACACCACCATTACCCTCACCACCGATAACAGCACCAGTATTCTTCATCTTGGTCACCACGTTAACCTCACCTACTGCTGATGCATTGTACTCAAGGCCATACTGGCGAGTAACGTCGCGGAGTGCACGAGTAGAGCTGAGGTTTGATACGGTGTTACCCGGTGTGTGCTGGAGGATATAGTCAGCTACGGTCACGAGGGTATACTCCTCACCGTACATGTTACCATTCTCGTCGATGATAGCGAGGCGGTCAACGTCGGGGTCAACAACGAAAGCTACATCGAGATCTGACTTTTTCATGAGACCCATAATATCGGTCAAGTTCTTCTCGAGGGGCTCGGGGTTATGTTGGAAGTCACCAGTAGGCTCGCAATAGAGACCTTCGATAGTCTCCACGCCGAGCTGCTTGAGCAACTTGGGAAGTACTACGCCACCTACTGAGTTAACGCAGTCGATAGCCACCTTAAAGTTGGCCTTGCGGATAGCCTCTACGTCAACGAGCTCGAGAGCGAGCACACTGTCGATATGCTTCTGGTCGTACGAGTCGTCCTTGGTATAGTGACCGATGTGGTCGATATCGGCAAACTCGAATGCCTCGGCAGCAGCGAGTGCAAGCACTTCGGCACCTTCAACGGCATTAAGGAATTCACCCTTCTCATTGAGGAGTTTGAGGGCATTCCACTGACGGGGATTGTGACTAGCGGTAAGGATGATACCTCCGCAAGAGCCTGACATGGTAACGGCAAGCTCTGTAGTGGGAGTAGAGGCCAAGCCTATGTCAATAACATCGAAGCCCATGCCCATGAGAGTACCACATACGCAGCTACGCACCATCTCACCAGAGATACGAGCATCACGACCTACCACGATCGTATTACTCTTAACGTTAGTAGTCTTGCGAATGAGTGTAGCGTAAGCAGCTACGAACTTTGTAATGTCGAGCGGATTGAGACCTTCGCCCGCCACGCCACCGATAGTGCCGCGGATTCCAGAGATAGATTTGATCAGTGTCATAGTCTTTCCGGTATATAAGTGAGTTATTAAATGTTTGGTCTATTTAAAAGAGTATGGATCGGGTTCGTACGTTATCTCATAATAGGTGGGATACACAAACTTAGCTGCCATCGATGTGCTCTCGGCATGAGGTAAGATGAGGCGTACCTTGGGGGCCTTATCGTTGGGACGTCCCAACTTAATGTAACTGAGGGGGAGCAGCCATCCCGTGGGCACCACACTGCTACTATATACGCTGAGCATGTAGCCTTGAGTGAACGATGCGGTAAAGCTATCACCATTGCGACTACAGCTCAAGTAGTCGGGAGTGTTGGCATACAGGTTACCCGAAATGGTGTCGCCCGACTCAATATTCCTCTCCAGGTAACGAGCCATAATCATACCACGATCGCCATCCTCTATCATACGGCCTTCGCCTCTACGTACAATCTGCATATAGATGCCTCTATCCTTGAAGAGGACAAACTCGTTCTCCTCCACGTTGGTGACGGTGTCCTCCTCAAATTCCTCTTTGCTAATTACCTTAATCTGTTGCTCGCGTATGAAATCATTGATATATGCCCTTTCTTTTTCCTTCATCTCGGCATATGTCTCGTAGTCTTCACACGAGCACCACATGGTGGCAAACAGTGTTACTATTGCGATAAAAAAGTACTTCTTCATTCAACTAGTTTGAAAAACCTTACAAAGGTAATAAAACGAAACCAATATACGCTATCACCAAACTATTTTTTTTACATAATTATCTTTTTATAACAAGAATTCGCTCCGAGTGACTATGTTGAAACAAAAGCGAGGATAAAAAACAATGCTACAGCTTTAAAATTGTTTTTGAAGATGATACATTTACCAAACTCTCCATCGTCAAGGAGAGTCAGTGTCGGTGTCGCCAATGATGACATCAGGGCTTAGGGAATTCCTCGAGTGCTCGTTCAAAAAGTTCTACGGCCTCATGCAGTGTGCCGTGGTGTTGGCCGCCAGAAGCATTGAGGTGACCTCCACCAGAAAAATACTTGGCAGCAAACTTATTGCAGGGGAAAGTACCCTGTGAACGCAATGAAACGCGGATGAGATTTTTCTCAGTATCTTCGCGCAAGAAGGCTGAGAAATAGATGCCCTTCATCTGTAGGGGAATATTGACCAGTCCTTCGGTGTCGCCCTTATTGAAGTCAAAGCGAGCCATTTCCTCTCGGCTAAGCGTGATGAGCGCGGCATGCTGCTCGGGAAAGACACGCATCTTCTCATACAGTACATACCCCATCAGACGCAAACGTCCCTCGGAGTAGTTATTGAAGACCTTATTATAGATTCTATCTTTGTTGATTTCCTTCTGCATGAGCATGCTGATGATGAGGTAGACCTCTTGAGTGCAAGGACCATAAGAGAAGCAGCCAGTATCGGTCATCATACCGGCATAGATACACTCGCAAGCAGCCTTAGTAAGCTGGTCATACCCCTCCATAGCCACGACAAGGCGGAACACCACCTCGCAGGTCGACGACAATGAAGGATATGAAAATGCAAGGTCGCAGAAGTCCTCGGGTTGTAAATGATGATCTATGAGCACTTTCTTTGCTTTTGATTTCCCAATCATCACTCCCATATCATCTACACGACTCAACGCATTGTAGTCCATTGCAAAGATTACATCAGCCATAGCCACCATCAGCTCTGCCTTTTCAGGATGCTTATCGACACGCAGAATCTCTTGTGCCCCAGGCATCCATGCCAAGAAGTCTGGGAAGGCATCGGGTACTATCACTAATGCCTCCTTACCCAATTCACGCAAGTAATGGGCTAGTCCCAAGGTGGAGCCCAATGCATCTCCATCGGGGCCGGCATGACAAGTAAGTACAAAAAAACTACCTTCGTTGACGATTGTCTTCAGACGCTCAATATCTTCGGTGTTGAATATATTCTTTATCATTTGTCCAATGTTAAAAAGTCATTACTTGTGCAAAGATAATGAAATACGTCCAAGAAACAAAAAAAATGGCATCATCGAACGATGACACCATTTTAACGACTTAGGGGATCCCTTATCAATTACTCAGCAGCAGCCTCGTCACCCTTCTTGCGGATAGCGCGCTTACGGGTCTTCTTTTCGGGAGCCTGCACGGTGGTCTCCTTGATGCCTGCGAGCTCGGGGTCAATCATAATGCGACCACAATACTCACAAACGATGATCTTCTTACGCATCTTGATATCGAGCTGACGCTGGGGCGGAATCTTATTGAAGCAACCGCCACATGCATCGCGCTGCACGTATACCACACCAAGTCCATTGCGGGTGTTCTTGCGGATACGCTTGAACGATTGCAACAGGCGGGGTTCGATGGTAGCTTCGAGCACTTTAGCATGCTCACGGAGTTTCTCCTCTTCCTCTTTGGTCTCGGCAACAATCTCTTCGAGCTCATTGCGCTTGTCCTCAAGTGCAGCAAGGCGTTCTTCGAGCAGTGTATTGGTACGCTCAACCTCATCAGCCTTGGCCTTGAGGTCACCAGCATATTGGCGGAGCTTCTTCTCACAGAATTCCACTTCGAGTGTCTGGAACTCAATCTCCTTAGCCAAGAGATCATACTCGCGGTTGTTGCGCACGTTGTTCTGATCCTCAGTATATTTTGCGATCATAGCCTTAGCCTCTTCAATCTTGTTGCGACGCTTAGCCTCTTCGCCCTTAATCTCCTCAATGCTACCTGAGATGTTACCGATACGTGTACGAAGTCCGGCAACCTCATCCTCCAAGTCCTGCACCTCGAGGGGGAGCTCACCACGGAGGGTCTTGATGCGGTCAATCTCTGAGAAGATAACCTGCAACTGATACAACGACTTCAGTTTCTCTTCCACAGTATAATCCTGCGGGTCTTTCTTCATGTCTTTTGCCATAAGATTATAAATAATTTATTGGGTTTGTATTCAATGTTGTTTTTACAATTTTCAATTCGGGGAAACGTCGGTTCAACACCTCAGCAAGGAGGTCTACTGTATATTGTTCGCTCTCGTAGTGTCCCATTTCGGCAATCAATATCTCGTCCTCATGACCAAAGTAATCATGGTAGCGCATCTCACCCGTGAGAAAAGCATCGGCGCCCTGAGCAATGGCGTTGGGCAATAGGAAACCTCCTGCACCGCCACACAATGCCACACGACGTATCGTGCGACCACAAAGCGCGTTGTGGCGTAGGCACTGGATACCAAACAGCTCCTTCACGCGCTCCAAGAAGTGACGCTCATTCTCAGCCTCGGGGAGCTCACCTACAACACCCGACCCTGCCGAAAGAGCCGGCTTGGTGTCGAGGAACGAGAGATTCTTGAGACCCAGCTTCTCAGCAATACGATAGTTCACCCCACCCTCGGCATTATCCAAATTGGTATGGGCGGCATAGATGCCTATGCCCTTCTGTATTGCCTTGATAACACAACGCTCCACATAGCTTTGACCTGTGATTGATTTGAGCCCGCGAAACAACAAAGGATGATGCGCAACTACAAGGTTGCATCCCATACGCTCAGCCTCGTCGACGATATCCTCAGTCACGTCAAGACACAATAAAGCCCCTGCAACTTCCTGCTCCTCTGTCAATCCAATTTGCAATCCTGCGTTATCGTAGCTGTCTTGCAAAGGCAGAGGCGCATACTGTTCAAGGGCGTCAAACACTTGCTTTGCCTTCATATTTCTCAAAAACGCCGCGAAGTTACGAATAAACGCGCAAATATCAAACATTTTCCCTCAAAATACACGCACATTACATAATAATCGTTATCTTTGAGACGAATCATCGAAGATACTTGTACTCGCTGTGAAAAATATTCAAGCAAGCTTGATATGTTTTCGCTCGTTTATTCGTATCTTTGTCCTCAAAAGTAAAAAAAACATCGTATGCAAAAAAGCGACAGCATCGTTATCATCCCCACGTATAACGAAAAGGAAAATATCGAGAACATCATTCGTGCCGTATTCGGTCTGGAGAAAGTGTTCCATATATTAATTATTGAAGATGGTTCGCCTGATGGCACCGCCGCCATTGTCAAAGAGTTGCAGAAGGAGTTCCCCGAACGCCTCTTTATGGTGGAGCGTACTGGTAAACTCGGCCTCGGCACTGCCTACATCTGTGGCTTCAAGTGGGCCATAGAGCACAAGTATGACTACATATTCGAGATGGATGCCGACTTCTCGCACAACCCCAACGACCTTCCTCGTCTATACAGCGCTTGTGCTGAAGAGGGTAACGACGTTGCCATCGGCTCACGTTACGTGAGTGGTGTGAACGTGGTCAACTGGCCCATGGGGCGCGTGCTCATGTCATACTACGCCTCTAAGTATGTACAGTTCGTCACCGGCATCAAGGTCAAGGATACTACCGCAGGCTTCAAGTGCTATCGTCGCCAGGTACTTGAGACCATCGAGCTCGACAAGGTGCGTTTTAAGGGCTATGCCTTCCAGATTGAGATGAAGTTTACTGCCTACAAGTGTGGATTCAAGATCAAGGAGGTTCCCGTCATCTTCGTCAACCGCGAGCTTGGCACCTCAAAAATGAATAGTAGCATCTTTGGCGAAGCCATGTTTGGCGTCATGCGTCTCCGCTGGGATGGCTGGTTCCGCAAATACCCGAAGAAGTGTTGAGAGTTGAGGATTGAGGGTTGACTACACTTTTAACGACTTGAAAGCGATCGCCCATAGCAGTCCCCTTTCTCCTTCGCCAAACATCACCTACCCATTATTAAACATTAAACACCTATCGATATACAGCAATCAGTAAACCGTAAACAGTAAACGTAAACACAATCATAACATGACAAACAACAAAAAACTCCCCGTACTGGGTACACTCGCCCTTGCAGGACTCACTGCCTGTGCTGGAGGCGACAAGAAACAGGAGGCACAGGCTCCCGAGCAGCCTATGAATATCCTCTTCATCATGTGCGACGACCACTCGTACCAAACCATTAGCGCCTACGACCAACGCTATATCGAGACACCCAACATTGACCGTATAGCTAACGAAGGAGTGCGCTTCACCAATAGCTTCGTGGCCAACTCCATCAGTGGCCCTAGCCGCGCATGCATGCTCACCGGCAAGCATAGCCATGCCAATGGATTCACCAATAACCACACCTATTTCGATGGATCACAGCTCACCTTCCCCAAGCTTTTGCAAGAGGCAGGGTATGAGACCGCTGTAGTGGGCAAGTGGCATCTTGCCTCAACTCCCACAGGCTTCAACTACTGGGACATCCTCATCGGGCAAGGCGAATACTATGACCCCTACTTCATCCGCAATGGTGAGAAAATACAGCGCGAGGGCTATGCCACTAACATCACCACCGATGTAGCTATCAACTGGCTTGATAGTCTGCGTAATCCCGAGAAGCCTTTCTGCTTGCTTCTCCACCATAAGGCACCCCACCGTACCTGGATGCCCGACACCTGCGACCTCGAGCTCTTCAGCGACTCCAACTTCCCCGTACCCGAGACCTTCTACGACAACTACGAAGGCCGCCTCGCCGCACAGCAGCAGAGCATGAGCATCGCCAAGGACATGAGCATCGTGTATGACCTCAAGATGGCCGACCGCGAGAACGAGCTCCATAGTCCCTATGAAGGATGGGGACGCGAGATGTACCGCCAGCGCATGCGCCCCGAGATACAGGCTGCCTGGGACCGCCACTACGACCCCGTGATTGCAGACTTCAAGGCACGCGACCTCAAGGGCAACGAGCTTGCCGAGTGGAAGTTCCAGCAATACATGCGTGATTACCTGCGCGTGATCACTTCGGTAGACCGCAACATCGGTATCGTACTCGACTATCTCGAGAAGGAGGGATTGCTCGACAACACCATGATTGTATACACCTCAGACCAGGGCTTCTACATGGGTGAACACGGATGGTTTGACAAGCGCTTCATGTACGAAGAGTCGTTCCGCACCCCCCTACTCGTTCGCCTTCCTGGTGGCAAGAAGGGCGATGTCACCCAATTGGTACAGAACATCGACTACGGACCCACCTTCCTTGATCTTGCTGGCGTAGAAGTACCCGAGGAGATGCACGGAGAATCGTTCCTTCCCTTGCTCAAGGGTGAGAAAACTCAATGGCGCGATGCACTCTACTATCACTTCTATGAGTACCCTGCCGAGCACTCTGTGAAACGTCACTACGGTGTACGCGATGGTCGCTACAAGCTCATCCACTTCTACAATGACATTGACACTTGGGAGTTGTACGACTTGAAAAACGACCCCAACGAGCTCAATAACCTCTACGGAAAGCCCGGCACCGAACGTGTCACCAAGCGTATGATGCAGAAGCTCGCCGCCTTGCAAGAGCAATACGACGACCCCATCCGTAACCAAGAGTAAGTTAATAGTAACTTATCACTCCTAAATTATATCTTAATAGCACTGCCCCACGGGGCGGTGCTATTTTGTTTTAGGAGATAATATAGCAGTTTGCCCATCTATATTATCTCCTTGTTTCAAGTGCCTTCTCACGATTTGCCTACAACGCCCCTACCGAATCTCAATCATCAGCAATTATCAACGAGAACCTGGAACTTAAAGTTCTACAATCAAAACACTAAAAATATCGAGCAAAGCACTAAAATATTATGAGATGCAATAATATAGTGTAATTATGTTAGTGGATTCAATAATTTTCTTTAAATTCGCAGCTCTAACAATGCATTTAGTAACAAAACGGTAAAAAGACTTACGACTATGGCTGTAAAATTCTACCAAGAACAAAACCAAGTGCCTCTCGAGATGCACAAGGTGCGAATGATCCAGAAACTCTCTCTCCTACCCGTTGAGGAGCGTCTGAAAAAGATTCAACAGGCTGGTAACAACACCTTCCTCCTACAGAACCGTGATATCTATCTCGATATGCTCACCGACTCAGGCGTGAACGCCATGAGTGATTTGCAGATGGCTGCTTCGATGCGTGCCGACGACTCGTATGCCGGCTCTGAGACCTTCATCCGTGTGAAGGAGGCCGTAAAAGAGGTATTTGGCACCGAGCATGTGCTGCCTGCTCACCAGGGACGTGCCTGCGAGAACATACTCGCTTCGGCATTAGTGAAGCCTGGACAGACGGCACTGATGAACTTCCACTTCACCACCACTAAGGCACACATCACACGCATGGGTGGCACCGTAGAGGAGCTCGTGGCCGAGAAGGGTCTCAAGCCCCAAAGCAACGACCCCTTCAAGGGCGACTTCGACCTCAAGCGCCTGCGTGGCATCATCAAGGAGAAGGGTGCCGAGAACATTGCCTTCGTACGTGTGGAGGCGGGTACCAACCTCATCGGTGGTCAGCCCGTGTCGCTCGAGAACATGCTTGCTGTGACCGACATCTGCCACGACAACAACATCATCAGCGTGCTCGACGCTTCGCTATTGCAAGACAACGTGTACTTCATGAAGACCCGCGAGGCGCGATGCAAATATATGGATCTCAAGACGATCTATCACCTCTTGGCCGACCACTTCGAC
>JAZONP010000046.1:0-2378 GCA_045654565.1 Bacteroidaceae bacterium | reverse complement strand
CAAGCGCACCAAAGAAGGTAAGGAAATTGCAGCACGTATGGCAAAGGCTCGTGCAGAAAAGAACAGTTTGAAAAACAGAATTAAGCGATTGTTTAAGTAATAAAGAAGAACACTATGAATACAGATATCAAACACATTGCCGCATTGGTGGCAACAGCAATCTGGGCCGATGGCGAATACGATGCTGCTGAGAAGGTTGTTGTAGAAGAGATTGCAGATGCTTTTGAGTTGAATGCTGAAGAATTGGCTGCTGCCGTTGAGGCAGAGCTCGCAGTGATTGAGCCGATGAATGAGGAGGAGGTCAACGCCTACATCCTTGAACACTCTGCTGAGGTAGACGATGAGGAGGCCGAAATGTTGTTGCAGGCTGTCCTTCAGGTAGTGATTGTCGATGGTATCCTGGGCGAAGAAGAGGTGGAAAACATCTTGTCTATCGCTTCAGCACTCGGCATCAACGACTCTCGTGCAGTGCTCATGCTTGCCGATTTCGTGAAGGAAGAGCCCGAACTGCAGGTAGAACTCTAAATGATAATAGGGAGGAGGAGGGCATTGACCCTTCTCTTCCTTATGCTTTTATATGGGTTGATCTGTTAAACGAATAGAAAGTATAGTAAAAGGAATGTTATGAGAGTTTTGGTGTTTCTTAGTTTCTGTTTAGTTATTCTGCTTATGCTGGGACTTGGATTTATCCTTTGGTTGGAAAACCCGTTTTATGGCATAGGGGGGCTCGTAGGCATCGCAGCATTCTTCATTGCGTATGCCATCAGTGGAGATATGATTATCGCGCCTCGTGATTTCTGGAGACTGAGTAGCTGGCAGGTGTTCAGAAAGAAATTAGGATATGCCTTCTCTACATACGTTGTGACGACATTTTTCGCTGCGGGTATTTTAGGTGCATGTTTTGGATAAAAAAAATAAGATTATGTGGTTTGATATCGGTGCTTTAATGTTTTTGACTGGAGTATTCAGCATGATTCTTCTTCTTTTTAGGAAGATAAAGTATAAGATGCAGTTTTTCTGGATCTATTTTGTCATTATGCTCATCGGTGGCAGCTTGATGACGATATCTCATTATATCATTGATGGGAATACCTCAATCTTCCGAATAGGGTAGGACTTTCGTTATTTAATAATAAGAAATATATAAACAAAACATATACACACAATATGAAGACACTCGCATATACAACAAAGAAACTACTTGTCCCCTCATTGATAGTGCTAATGCTTTGTGGCTGCACAAGTAAAACTGCCAAACAGACGATTGAGGAGTATAATCGTGTACTCGAACAGGTGCAGACGCTCGAGCGTCTGGTGAGCACGGCAGATTTCAGCGTTTTCTCTGGAGAGGAGATAGCAGAGCTATATAGTACGGCAAGCGAGTTGTACTATGACTATAATCCGATGGACCTGAAGGAGGAACAGCGAGTGGCGTGCGAAGAACTGAAGGCTCGTGTTGCCAAGTTGAGAGTAGAGCTTCCCAACAAGGCCAAGTCACAAATTGCGAAGTCAAGGGTTACCCCGTGGGCTACAGGAGACAAGCTCTTCGAGAAGACAGAAGTGTTTCCCGTGTACTTGAAGCGCGGAGAAAAACTCTATTGGACATTCGTAGCACAGAAGCCGATGACAATCAAGGTGAGCAACTACAATAGCCGCACCGCACTCAAGACTTATGCGGGAAGACATCTGGTGAACGACTCGCTCACGATAGAGCACGATGCCATCTACCTTGTAGAGGTAAACCCACAGGGTACACAATACATCGATATGGATGTCAGCTATAAGGTGACCGACATGACCCGACTGACCAAGGTTACTCCCATCAAGTCTGAGCAGGTGGAGTGCAGCAAGGGCGACTTCGGTGCTGTGGCTGTGCCGGGCGTGTCGATGCGCAAGGCTTTTGAGCAACCTCGTAAGTTCACGCTTCGTGGACAGCTGAAGGCTGCGTTCTCGGGAAGTGCCATAGCATTGGTGGCTGTGCAGGTTCCTGCAGGAGCTACCGACGTGCTCTACTCGATGCGTATTGACACGAGTGAAAGTGGACGCTCCGAAGACGGACAGTTCCATGACAACTTGACCCGATCATACAAGCGCATCAAGTTTATGGGTCTGCCTCTCTATGAGAAGTCCAGCAGCAATGGCTTGCTCAACACGCTGCTCGATGACAATCGCCCCATACGTGATGAGGATGCCTATTGCAATATGTACGTATTCCGCAATCAGAGTCAGGCCAAGCAGTTCCAGGATGGCACAAAACCGGCTTCGCAGCTGAGCTACGATGTGGACTACTCGACCCTCGGCACCCAGTCATGCAACGGACGCATCCCTGCCAATGGCTCAAAGACCATCTACCTCGGCTTCGAGAACGAACGTGTGCG
>JAZONP010000045.1:0-14184 GCA_045654565.1 Bacteroidaceae bacterium | reverse complement strand
ACGTTCATTGAAGATATTGACCAGGAGAAACGATTAATAAAGTTTAATTTACCTGACGGATTGTTAGATTAACCTAAAGAAGTAGGCATAACAATACGTTTTTTCGTATCTTTACAACCGATGAACAAGAAAAAAAGAGACACCGAAGGATTCTGGAAGCAATACTTCCGCCGCTACGATGTGATTTACACACAGCGTGGAGGCAAGGATGTAGAGCGTCGTATCTCCACATCGCGTTTCATCATCAGCATATACGTGATGTTGTTGGTTGTACTCATAGCAGCTGTCACCACGTCCCTACTCTTCTACTCCCCTTTGAAAAAATTCATGCCAGGCTATGTGAGCCCCGATGTACGCCGACAAATTGTAGAGTCCTCTCTGCGCATCGATTCATTGAGTGAAGCCGTGGGCCGTCACCAACTCTATGTAATGAACATCCAGGACATCCTGCGTGGCGAGGTGAAGATTGACTCGGTAAGCACCATCGATTCGCTCACCATCCTACGCAGCGAAGACCTTATGGAGCGCACCGAGCGAGAAAAGGAGTTTGCCCGCAAATACGAAGAGAACGAGAAGTATAACCTTACCTCACAGATACTGAGCAAAAGCGAAATGGAAGAATTGCATTTCTATCCTCCCATGCGAGGTATGCTGATGGAATCATTCAACCCCGGTGAGCTACATTTTGGCATCGACGTAGCGGCGACCAATGACAAGAACGTGTGCGCCGTGCTCGACGGCACCATCCTGATGAGCGGATACACCGCCAACAATGGATACGTAGTGGTAGTGCAGCACGTGGGCAATCTGGTGACGGTATACAAGCATCTCTCCTCAACGCTCAAGCGCGAGAGCATGAAAATCAAGGCTGGTGAAGTGCTTGGCATAGCAGGCACACAAGGCGAGAAGATGAACGATCCCTATCTGCACTTCGAATTATGGCATAAAGGCACAGCCCTCGACCCCACACAATACATTTCATTCTAAGATACACTATGAACAACTCATATAACACAGAGACTTCACGTAAGCGACAGATAGCCATACTCGGCTCAACGGGTTCAATCGGCACCCAAGCCCTGCAGGTTATCGAGGAGCATAGCGACCTCTACGAGGTGTATGCCCTCACAGCAGGTAATAATGTGAACTTGCTCATCGAGCAGGCCCGCAAGTTCATGCCCGATGTAGTAGTCATCGCCAATGAGGCCCACTACCATACCCTCTCCGATGCTTTGGCCAATCTCCCTATCAAGGTATATGCCGGTGCCGATGCCCTGGCTGATGTAGCCACTGCTGAGCCCATCGACATGGTGCTCGCCTCCATGGTAGGCTATGCCGGCTTGCGCCCCACGATGAATGCTATCCGTGCGGGAAAAGCTATCGCCCTGGCCAATAAGGAGACCCTCGTGGTGGCAGGCGAGCTGGTGACCCAGCTTGCCATCGAGCACCGCGTACCGATCCTCCCCGTCGACTCCGAGCACTCAGCCATCTTCCAGTGCTTGGCAGGTGAGGCAAACAACCCCATCGAGAAGATACTGCTCACCGCCTCAGGTGGCCCCTTCCGCACTTGGAGTATGGAGCAGCTCCAGCACGCCACACGTGAACAAGCCCTCAAGCATCCCAATTGGGACATGGGCGCCAAGATTACCATCGACTCTGCATCGATGATGAACAAGGGATTCGAAGTCATCGAGGCCAAGTGGCTCTTCGATGTCACCCCCTCACAGATCGAGGTCGTGGTGCACCCCCAGTCAGTCATCCATTCTATGGTGCAGTTTGCCGACGGTTCGGTGAAGGCCCAGCTCGGCACACCCGATATGCGTCTTCCCATCCAGTACGCCTTCAGCTACCCTTATCGTCTGCCGCTCACGACCGAGCGTCTCGACTTCTCCAAACTCTCAAGCCTCACCTTCGAGCAGCCCGATCCCGTACGTTTCCGCAACCTCGCCCTCTCCTTCGAGGCCCTCGAGCGCGGAGGCAACATGGCCTGCATCCTCAACGCTGCCAACGAAGTCTGTGTATCTGCGTTTCTCAAGGAGCGCATCGGATTCCTGCAGATGAGCGACATCATTGAGCGCACCATGCAGAAGGTCGATTTCATCAAGACACCCACTTACGACGACTACGTAGCCACCGACGCCATTGCCCGCCGCGTAGCAGAGGAGATGGTAACTAATACTGAATTCTCAATGCTGAATTCTTGATTTAGCCACGACTCATAATTCATAATTCATAATTCATAATTCATAATTAAAAAACATGTCCGTATTTCTAATAAGACTACTTCAGTTGATCCTCTCGCTCACCATCCTTGTGGTCATCCACGAGTTGGGTCATTTCCTTTTTGCTCGCCTCTTCGGTGTGCGTGTCGAGCGTTTCTCGCTCTTCTTCGGCAAACCTCTCTTGCGCTTCAAGCCCAAGCGTAGCGAGACCGAGTTCGTAGTGGGTTGGCTCCCCTTCGGAGGTTATGTTGAGATAGCCGGTATGGTCGATGAGAGCCTCAACATGGAGCAACTCAAGCAAGAGCCCCAACCCTGGGAGTTCCGCACCAAGCCTGCATGGCAGCGTATGCTCGTCATGATAGGTGGCGTATGCTTCAACCTCCTCCTTGCCTTCTTCATCTACTCCATGGTCATTTTCAAGTGGGGTGACTCCTACGTACCCCTCGATGGTAGCAAGTATGGCATGGAGTTCAACGAGCGCGCCGAGGCCATAGGTTTCTGTGACGGCGACATCCTAGTGCGCACCGACAAGACCACGCTTGACCGCTTCGACAGCGACATGTATCGTGCCATTGCCGAGGCCGAGACCGTCACCGTGCTCCGCGATGGTAGCGAGACTATCGTCACCATGCCCGAGGAGTTCAGCCTCTTCGATCTCCAAAAAGATACACAACCCTTCGTGCAGTTCCTCAACCCCATGCGTCTTGACAGCGTGTTAGCCGAGGGAGCAGCAGCTCGTGCGGGCCTCATCAAGGGCGACCACATCCAAAGTGTCAATGGTATGCCCGCCTCCACTTGGGTAACCTTTACCTCTGCGCTCAGCCAACTACGTCAGCAAGAGCAGGAGGGTGCCATCGTCAACCATGACCTCACCGTGGTATATAGCCGTGGCGAAGTGCTCGACACCGTCCTCGTGCCCACCGATGCCAACTTTATGATGGGTGTCACCGTATCCCAACCCTATACCCCGGCCACCAAGGAGTATGGATTCTTTGCCTCCATCCCTGCCGGTATCGCCTATGGATGGAACACCTTGAAGGGATATGTCAGTGACTTCAAGTATATCTTCACCAAGGAGGGAGCCACTTCGCTCGGCGGCTTCGGCACCATCGGTAGCCTCTTTCCTGCTCAGTGGGATTGGTACAGCTTCTGGACCATGACCGCCTTCATCTCCATCATGCTGGCATTCATGAACATCCTCCCCATCCCCGCACTCGATGGCGGTCATTTGATGTTCCTCATCTTCGAGATGATCACAGGCCGCAAGCCCAGCGATAAGTTCATGGAGCGTGTACAGATCATCGGTATGATAATCCTCTTAGCCTTGATGATCTACGCCAATTTCAACGACATCTTACGATTCTTCTTCTAAGAATCCTATTCCCCATATACACCATGTGCCAAGTCCCCTCAAGGTCTTGGCACATGTTTTTATTGATAGAGTTTAGTTGGTTAGAATTAGGAGTTTGCCAACGGCCAAAAGCCAACAGTTCAACGATATCATTCTCCAAAGGCCCGCGACACCCAGGGTAGTGCGATGTATAGTGCAGAGTGCCAGTACTCCCAGGTGTGTCCTCCGTCTCGTACGCGTAGCTGGCATGGTATGTGTGCCTTGCGCATCTCTTGGTAGAGGTCGAGGTTACAATCAAAGAGGAAGTCATCGTCACCACAGTCAACAAACCACTTCACCATGCGCAATGTCTGCTTGGTCTCCTCGGCTGCGTCGGCCACATAGTCCACACAGCTCAGTCGGTGCACAGCATCGAAGAGGAGTGCAGTGCGATTGCCCTCCTTCACGCCGTCCTCGTCGGCTGGGGGTAGATGCATCAGTGCGCTCATGGCATAGCACGCGCCAAACATATCGGTATGCCGCTGTGCATAGCTTGTGGCTCCTCCGCCACCCATAGAGAGTCCTGCTATGGCGCGATGCGCCTTGTCTGCCTTGATACGGTAGGTTTGCTCTATCATGGGTAGAAATTCGGTAAAGAAGAACTCCTCGTAGTGCCATCCCTTCATGTCGAAGTACCCGTTCCACTTGCCCTCGCTCACCGAGCCACCAGCGTCGGGACTTACGATGATCATCTCGCAAGCCTCACCCGAGGCTGTGAGTTGGTCCATCACATCCTTCACGTGTCCGCGGTCATACCAGTCCTTATTCGTCCCGTTCATGCCGTGCAGCAGATACAGTACCGGGTAGGTTTGCTCCGTATTTTTTTCATATCCTGCGGGCAAAAACACCGTGTAGTTACGTTCCGCGTCGAGCACCTTGCTATGCATGGTGTGTTCCTCCACTCGGCTCATGTGTCGTCTCCAGTCCTGTGCTTGCATAGTAAAGCACAATGTCAATGCCATAATGGCGATGCTTAATCTTTTCATGGGATGTTGTTTTTATTTTATATGTTAATTGCAATCTTTAGCTGTGAGCTATGATTTCATAGCGCCTCTCCTTTGTAGAAGTTTAGGATTTTCAGTCTGAAGAGAAAGGTGTATTCAGCTTGTAGGCGGTTGGTGGTAGCTCTAAACAGGGCTGTTTTCGATTCTTGATATTCTGTTACAGTAGCTTTTCCTGCCGCATATTTTTTTTCCATCAGTTCAAACGACATACTGCTTGCCCTTTCAGCTTGTTGGCTGCTGCTGCATTGTTTCTGAGCGGCCAGCGCATTGTAATACGCCTGCTGAATCTCCTTGTATAGCGACTTCTGAGCCTCATCGAGTTGCAGTTGTTGGTTCTGATATTGCAGTCTTGCCGAGCTCACCTGATTGCGAGTCGAGAATCGGTTAAATATAGGGATAGACAACGACAGCGATATGCTGTTGTTAAGATTATCTCTCATCTGATTGCCAAATGAAGGAGCCGTGCGTCCCGAAGCTCTGTAGTAGTTCGTCCCCACCCCCGTTCCCAGGTTCACTTTTGGGTAGTATCCGCTCTGCGCGATACGTATGTTGCGTTCTGCGCTCTGCAGTCTGATGTTTTCGGCCTCAATCTGCGGTTTTATCACAGCAGCCTCAGCAAATATTTGTTCGGGGTCGGGCAGTATTGTGTTCTCCCAGTCCACCACCTCAGGCTTCACGATGTCGAATCCTTCTGGCGAGGGCAGTTCGAGCAGCTGTGTCAAGGTGAGTATAGCCAACGTATAGCTATTTTGCTGTTGCGTCAGCGACAGTTCATCATTGGCCACGGTAGCCCTTATCTCGGCCAGTTCCGTCTCGGCACACTTTCCATTCTCAAACAGCGTCTCTATGCGCCTTTCCTGCTCCTTGCTCAGCTGAGCCTGTTGCTCTGCCACTTCGAGCAGGTCCTTTTGGAACAACACCTCCAGGAATGCCGATGTCACCTGCATACTGATGTGTTCCTTGGCATATTCAAGGTCCGTCATCGCCGCCAGTAGATCCAGTTTGCGAGCCTTGATATTATTAGCTATCTGTCCACCCGTATAGAGTGCAACATCTGCACCGATATTGAATCCTGTGCTCTGCGTATTGCTATTGATATAGGTATTGTCTATCGTGAGTCCTCGTCCAAAGTTAAAGTTCTGTCCGGCCGACGCATTCACCCCAGGTAGCCTGCTACTTTTAGCCGAGCTGAGCGATATCTCTTGAGCCTTGACATTCGTCTCCTGTCGTTTTATGGTGATATTATGGCTTATGGCATGCTCTATACACTGGTTCAGTGTCCATACCTGTTGTGCTGTAGCAGCATTCGCTACCAGCAACAGTGCTGCGATGATATATCTATGCTTCATATCTTATTCATTTTTGGGGAGAGATAACAAAGGTCCCTCAATGTCGGCGGGTCGACAACAAGTAAGATCTCATCACCTCTGTTTTAATCCTTCACCTCTATTCCTCTCACCTTATCGTTGGCTCCAAGTCCTTTCTTAATTTCTATGTTCACGCCATCGCTGATACCCGTCACCACCTGTTGTCTCACATAAGTATGCCTGATGCTATCGGTGAGTAGGTACACAAATACGCTGTCACCCGAGAACTCGATAGAGGATTCCGGTATTGTCACCGCCCCCTTCACACCATCGAGCACGATCTCCGCATTGGCGCTATAGCCCGAGCGTATGGTCACATCCGAGGGCAATGCGATGGCCGCCTTCACCTCAAATTGGTTCGCACCATTTTCCTCTATAGCCTTGGGCGATATATACTCTAGTATAGCTTCGAGGTGTAGGTCTGGAATAGCTCCCACGGTGATATCCACCTGCATACCCTGATGTATTCGTCCCACCTCGGTCTCATCAATCATACCTTTGAATATGAGGTCCCCCATATCGGCCACTGTGGCTATGGTCGTACCATCGTTGAACGAGTTACTTAGGATTACCGAGTTACCCACCTTGACCGGAATATCCAGTATGAGTCCGTCTATAGTCGATCGTATGAGTGTGGTGCTCATGCTTGCATTACTCAGTGAGATACCATCGCGCACGATGCCCAACGCATCCTCGGCACTACTTTTTTCTGCTTTGGCCTGTTTGAAAGCCATCTCCGACCGTTCAAACTCCTCCGTGCTGATTACCTTCTCCTCATAGAGTCTCTTCATGCGCTCATGATCGGTCTGCGCCTGTTCGAAAGCCAATCCGGCAAGATAGACCCTTGTCTCAGCAGCACTTAAGTTACCCATATCTGGAATCACCTTCACCTTGGCTATCACCTCATTCTTCTCCACGCTCTCTCCCGGCTCCTTGTATAGTTCGGTGATGATACCCGATATCTGTGGTTTGATGTTCACCTCATCCCTAGGTTCAATTTTACCCGTGATGATGGTTGTTTTCTCCAGGTCCATAACCTTTGCATGATTAATCTCATACCTTTTCACCTGGGGTTGCGACTTCTGGTACAGGAACACAAACGTCCCTATGAAAACCGCCGCCACGATGGCCATTGTAGCCCATTTCACCAATTTCTTCATATATAGTTTTTTTTAGCGATCTAATTAGTTTTATCAAGTTCCTTATTTCGTCCTTCGTCTTATCCTCAGCTATCACTCCTCTCTCATTGCATCCACAGGTTTTATGGCCAATGCCTTGAATGTGGGTGCCAGTCCAGCGATGACCCCCAGCGTAGCCAGCAGAGCAGTGGCTCCGACAGCTATTCCAAACGAGATTTGGAATGTCGACTCAGGAGATGTCTGCTGAACAGCGTTCTCCATTGCTTGCAGACACACCACCGCCATGGTGATACCGCTCAGTCCGGCCACCAGTGTGAGCACGATGCTCTCGCTCATGATCTGCGTCAGTATATCCGTTGGTGTGGCCCCTATAGCCCTGCGTATGCCAATCTCCGTCGTGCGCTCTTTCACCGTCACCACCATGATGTTACTCACGCCTATGGCGCCAGATATCAGCGTACCCAGCCCGATGAGCCACACCAGTATGCTCACCCCGATGAAGAGGCTATCGATGAGTCCGAATATCGCCTCGGCGTTCACCTTGACCACCGCCTGCGTGTCGGTCGGGCTGATGGTGTGTGCATGCTTCAAGACCTGCTCCACCTTGACCTGCACCTCGGCAATGTTGTATCCCTTGCGTGCGGTGAAGCACAGCAGGTCGATTCTCTTTCCCCTGTTATAGGCCTTCTGTAGCGTGGTGAAAGGGATGATCACGCTTGTCGCTGGGTTTCCATTGATCGACATGCCCTCGCTGCCCTTGCCACTCACACCTACAATCTTGTAGAACACGCCGTCGACCTGTATAAACTCCCCACAAGGGTTCTCCTTGCCCACGTACAATTCCTCCACGATACGGCTACCCACGATGCACACCTTGCGGTTCTCATAGATATCCACTCTGTTTATTGAGCGTCCAAACTTTATCTCGGGGTTCTCTATCACATCATATTCCGGGTATATGCCCTTCACCGTCACATCCATCTGCATATTGTCATTCATGGCGTTACATCCCCACCTCGACACCAGCGGCGTCACGACATCAATCTCCGGCACCACACGTCTGATGCGTTCCACGTCGTCTGTGTTCATGCTCCACCATCTCCCCTTGCGGAATCCCTTGTAGGGTTCGCTCGTGCGTGCCGACCCTATGAATCCCGAGTTCGTGGCAAATCCCGCAAAGTTCTCCGCCAGCATCGACTCCAGTCCCTTGCCGCCTCCCATGAGCAGCACCAGCATGAAGATTCCCCAGAACACGCCGAACGCCGTCAGCAGCGTACGAGTCTTGTTCCTCGTGAGCGATTCGTAGATCTCGCTCCATTGGTCCCAGTCGATACGTATCCTAAGTGGTGCCATCCTTGTATCTTGTTTCACAATTTATTCGCTCCCCTATCCTCTCAGCGCCTCTATAGGCTTCACCTTGGCCGCTTTACGTGCAGGGAAGAACCCCGCCAAGGCTCCTGCCACGACAATGATGCACGTAGCTTTCACGCAGGTAGCGATATCCACTGTCGGGTCGATGAAAACCTCCTGTTTCAGTATACCCACGTCGAGCACATGATTGCCCACCGTGGCATCCATCATTTCGCAGAACCCTATACCCGCCAACATGCCTATATACCCAAACAGAGCTGTTATGAGCACGCTCTCCATCATCACCATACCGATGATGTTTCGTGGTTTGGCTCCCAGCGCCTTGCGTATACCAAACTCATGCGTACGTTCCTTTACAGCTATGAGCATGATGTTGCTCACTCCCACCACCCCACTTATCAGAGTCAGCAGTCCCAGCACCCAGAACGATGTGCTCAGCATGGCCGAAGCCTTTCCAATCTGCTCGTTCTGTGTGGCCGAGTTGCTCATCCACACTGCTCGTCTATCTTCCGGATTAAAGTCGTGCATATGGCTCATGGCCTGTCTCAGTTGTCGTTCAAAGCCCATGTTCTCCTCCATTGTCTCCAGACCCCTTGTCTTCATGGTGATGCTGTTGATTGTGCGTCCTTTGTGATAGATCGTCTGCACCGTGGTATAGGGGGCATACATTGTATTATCTGTCCACATCGAGTTCGATTCATATAGTCCCACCACCTTATACAACGCGTTACCGATCTTAACGTTCCTTCCTATGGGCGACAATCTATCCTTGAACAGGTTCTTCGCATTATCCTCGCTCATCACCATCACCTTACGCCGTTCATCCATGTCCATCTTATTGACAAATCTCCCCTGTGTGATCTTCATCCCCTCGATCTCGGCATAGTCTGGATACACCCCCTGTAGGTTCACGCTCATGTAGTTACTCCCTACCGAGGCGATCAGTCCGCCCTGCGACACATCTGCCGTAGCCCCCACCACATGGTCGTCCATTGTCTCCGTTGCCTTTATCATGTCGCGTTCGTCCAATCTGATGCGGCGTCCCTCCTTCCATCCTGCGTAGGGCATCGAAGTGCGTCCACCCCACACCTGCACGACGTCGAATGCCAGTCCGCCACTGTTCTTCTCCAGCGTGTGTATGATACCATTGCTAGCTCCCTGTAGGATGATCATCAGGAATATGCCACTAGCCACAGCAAACCCCGTTGCTATGGTGCGCATCTTGTTGCGCCGTATGGCACCCCAGATCTCTTGCAGTGTGTCCAGCATCGTCGTGTTGTGTGTTACTTCATTATTCCATCCATACCGAAGGGTCCCTTTCCGCCCTCCACGTTCTCCTCAATGCGTTCTATGAGACCATCCTTGATATGGATAATCTTCTCCGCCTGATATGCCACGCCACTCTCATGCGTCACCACCACGATAGTCATCCCCTCGCGATGCAATTCCTTGAGAATCTGCATCACCTCTATCGACGTCTTGCTATCGAGAGCTCCCGTGGGCTCGTCGGCCAGAATGATTTGAGGCTGTGTGATGAGAGCCCTCGCTATAGCCACTCGCTGTTTCTGTCCGCCCGATAGCTCACTGGGATAGTGGTGTGCCCAATCCTTCAGGCCAAACTTATCCAGATATTCCAGTGCCAACTGATTACGCTTGCTACGCCCCACCCCTTGGTAGAAGAGAGGCAGTGCCACATTCTCCAAAGCATCCTTGAAGGGTATTAGGTTAAACGACTGGAAGATAAACCCAATCATCTTATTGCGGTATCCCGCAGCATGCGTCTCGCTCAATCCTCTGATGAGCTGTCCGTTTAGCACATACTCTCCCTCGTCGTAGTCGTCCAGTATTCCCAGTATATTGAGCAAGGTCGACTTACCCGAGCCCGAGGCTCCCATGATAGCCACAAACTCCCCCTGCGCTATATCGAGGTCTATTCCCTTGAGCACATGCAGCGGCGAACCGTTATTATATGTCTTGTTAATATTTCTGAGTCTAATCATGGTTTTCTGGAGTTCTGAACAGAGCATTATCATTTCGTGCCAACAACTATTTCTAAGAGAGTGAGCCACTCAAACTCAATCCACATACTTCACCTTGCTCCACTCGCGCGGCTTAGCCTGGGGTTCCTCATCGGCATAGCCGAATCCCACACACAGGCACAACTCATATCCCTCGCTGAATCCCAGCTTCTCGAGCACAGGCTTGCACACCTCGTTGTCGGTAAGGAATCTCACGGGACTACCCAAGCATATCGACCCGATGCCCATCGACCATGCCGACAGCACCATATTCTCGGCCAACAGTCCGCAGTCGTATGCCGAGAAGTCGTAGCTCAAGTCGCGAGCGATGAACACCATGGTGGGTGCATTGCGCAGACATCCCTTCACCATGGCGGGGTCCATGTCAGGGTGTCCCTTGGCCATGGCCTCCTTGATCTCTTCCATCAGTGCGGGGTTGTCCACTACGCGCACCTCCCACGACTGCTTATTCTGTCCGTTGGGGGCGTTGATACCGCATTTCAGTATCACATCCATCTTCTCCCGCTCCACGGGTTGCGGCTTATACTTGCGTATGCTACGTCTCGCCATGATGGTGTTGATCACCTGGTTTTCCTGTGCGTTGTTCATTGTTGTCTCTTGAGGTTTCACTTGACAGCCCACCATGATGCAGGCAAGCAGTCCTAAGGTTAACACATTCTTTTTCATGTTCTTCATGTTTTTACAGTTATTATTCATATTTATTTTTGTTTTGTGCTTCCGTCTCATGGTCATATGCATCGCTCATCTCTATGGTCAGCACCCCACCCTTCACGATCTCCTCATGCGTGATGTAGGGCAAGGTATAGGGTTTGTCATTCAGCTTAACCGATTTTATGTAGGGATGCTTATCGCTGTTGTTGATAACTACAATGGTGAATGTTCCTCCCTCTACAGACAGTTCAGCCTTGTCGATGATAGGCGATCCCAGCCAGTACCTTCCGCTGGCAGGTTCCACCTCGTAGAGTCCCAGTGCAGAGAGTATATACCATGCCGACATCTGTCCCATATCCTCATTGCCCGATAGTCCGTCCGCCTCATCGCGATACTGCGTAGCCATCACCTCACGTACCCACTGGGCTGTCTTGTGTGGCTGGCCCAACAGAGCATACAGGTAAAGGATATGATGGCTGGGCTCGTTGCCATGGACATATTGTCCTATCATGCCCGACATGTCGGGCGAAGGGTCACCTTCCAAGGCCGATGGAGCGAGGAAGAGTGAGTCGAGGCGGGCTATGCAGCGCTCCTTGCCACCAAACATCTCGGCATATTCCTCCATGTCGTGTGGCACCAGCCAGGTATACTGCCAAGCGTTCCCTTCGCAGTAGTCGTCGTTGCGGTGCGATGCGTAGTAGGGCTTGAAGGGCGTACGGAACTCCCCCTTGTCGTCGACCCCTCGGATGAATCCGCTGTGCCCGTCAAAGTAGGTACGGTACGAGTGGCTCATGCGCGTAAAGTGCTCCTGATCCTCCTCCCGTCCCAGTGCCCTGGCTGCCTCTGCCGCCGCGCCATCAGCCAGCGCATACTCCATGTCATAGGCCACCGCCTCGTTCATGAGGTTGCAGGGGATATAGCCGTATTGGTGTCTCAGCCCCTTGCCTCGCTCGGGAGTGGCAGCGGTCCTCTTAATCGCCTCGAAGGCCCGCTCACGATCAACACCCTCGATGCCCTTGACGATGGCATCTGCCACGACAGGTATGGCGGGGTCGCCCACCATGCAGTTCGTCTCGTTACCCCACAGGTGCCACACGGGCAGGCGTCCCTGCTGGTCGCAGATGTCAAGCATGGAGTTCACGAAGCATGCCGCCCGCTCCGCCTGTATGAGGGTCATCAGGGGCTGCTTGGCTCGGTAGGTATCCCAGAGCGAGAAGTTGGTGTAGTGAGGCGTGTCGCTTTGGTATATGTTGCCATCGGCCCCGCGGTAGTGTCCGTCGACATCGCTGAAGAGCGCCGGTGCCATCATCGCGTGATACATCGCCGTATAGAAGATACGTTTCGTCTGCTCATTGTCTGTCGCTATGCGTATGCGCTGGAGTTCCTTGTCCCACGCCCTGCGTGCTGCCTCGCGCGTTTCGTCAAAGTCCCATCCGGGGAGTTCGCTCTCCATGGCCATTCGCGCCCCATCGATGCTCACGGCCGATAGGGCCACCTTCATGAGCAGCGTGCCCTCCGGGAGCACGCCCAGCTCGGCCCGCCCATACATATCCTTCTTGCCATGCAGAGTGAAGGAGGTGAAGGGTCTGCTCAGTTCGGCCACGAAGTACACCCACTGGTCGGCCGCCCATCCCCGCGAGCGTCGATAGCCCACGATGCGTCTGTCACCCTCGGCCTCCATATAGGTCTCCGTGGCTCGGTCCCAGCAGCCTCCGTTCTCGAGGTCGATGACGATGGCCGCCTCCTCTCCTAGGGGAAAGGTATATCTGTGCATGCCCACACGCGCCGACGCTGTCATCTCTGCCTCGATGCCATAGCGTGTCAAGGGCACGGCATAATAGCCCGCCTCGGCCACCTCACGGGTGCGGTCGGCCATAGACCACAGTCCGATCTCGGGATCCTCCAGGGCGCCGCGTGCATAGGTCACTTCACCTGTCACAGGCATCACGGTGATGTCAAACATATCCCCTATGCCCGTACCACTGAGGTGTGTATGTGAGAAGCCTATCACCGAGGACTCACTCTCGTGGTATCCCGAGCACCAGTCCCACTCCTGAGTGATGCTTGTCGGTCCCAGCTGCACCATGCCGAAGGGCACGCTGGCCCCCACGAACACATGTCCGTGTCCACCACTACCGATACGTGGGTCTACATACCGCGTCAGCAGCGCCTCGTCGGTATGCCTACTGCATGCCGATAGCGCAGTAAGCAGCAGGGTGATGATATAGATGGTTCTCTTTTGCATGATGTCGTATTATTTGCATTGTTTTTTAAGGAGTTAGTTTTTAAGGAGTTAAAGGGAGTTTAGAGGAGATAGTCGCTTCGCTCCTTGGGCCGACGCGGTACGATAGCGTCGGTTGCGACGAAGAGAACTTTAGTTCTCCAGAGGAGTGTGCTTCAGCACCAAAGGCCGATAGTCTCATAGCGCGAAATAACATTTGGCCTTTATCTCCATTTAGCTCCTTTTAACTCCATTTATCTCCTAAAACATTTGTCCTTTACCTCCATTTCAATCCTTTTTTCTCCATAAAATCATCTTCCTTTATCGTCTTAATAATTATAGTGCTCCCCACAAGATCTTGGTGGCTGACGCGGTAGCTGCAGCGTTTGCCATTGAGTGTGATGCGCTCGATGTAGTGGCAGGTGCTGTCAGCTCGGTGTGTACGAATCTCCACATCGCCCTGCGCGGTACGGATGCTCACCTTGTCGAACGTGGGTGTAGTGATGGTATAGTAAGGTGTCGCCGGGCAGTCGGGATAGAGTCCCATCATTGAGAACACCGCCCATGCCGACATCGTACCCGTGTCGTCATTGCCGGGGATGCCGTGCGGGGCATTCAGGTAGTGCTCGTCGAGCAGTTTCTTCACCTCCCTCTGTGTGCGCCACTCCTCGCCAGCAAATCGGCTGAAGAGGTAGGGATAGGCGATATCGGGCTCATTGGCGGGGTCATAGTGTCCGTTGTCAAACACGCTCTGCAGCCTATCCACATAGCCCTTCTTGC
>JAZONP010000044.1:0-11984 GCA_045654565.1 Bacteroidaceae bacterium | reverse complement strand
CGACAACGAGCACCCTGACCTGAAGAATGTGGCGGCCATCTGCGTATACCCCAACTTTGCCAAGATTGTGAGCCAGTCGCTCGAAGTAGAGTCGGTAAACGTAGCTTGCGTATCAGGCGGATTCCCCTCATCGCAGACCTTTACTGAGGTGAAAGTTGCCGAGACAGCCCTTGCCTTGGCCGATGGTGCTACCGAGATTGACATTGTCATCCCCGTGGGGAAGTTCCTCAGTGGCGACTATGAGGGAATGTGCGATGAAATCGAGGAAATCAAGTCTATTTGCGGCGACCGCCACCTAAAAGTGATTCTCGAGACGGGTGCCCTGAAGTCTGTCGACAATATCTGGAAGGCCTCAATCCTCGCCATGTATAGCGGTGCCGACTTCATCAAGACCTCTACAGGCAAGCAAGAGCCTGCCGCCACTCCCGAAGCGGCCTATGTGATGTGCCAAGCCATCAAGGCATATCATGAGAAGACGGGCCGCAAGGTGGGCTTCAAGCCCGCCGGTGGTATCAACAGCGTAGGTGATGCCCTCGTATACTACACCATCGTGAAGGAGGTGCTGGGCAAGGAGTGGATCAACAACACGCTCTTCCGCATCGGCACCAGCCGCCTGGCCAATCTCTTGCTGAGCGACATCGTTGGCGAAGAGGTGAAATACTTCTAAGCAAACCCTAATAGGGATCTACGTCATAGTAGAGCATTACCTTCTGCAGCAGTCCTTGCCCCGCAAGTGACTGCTGTATTTCTGTAAGGCATTGACGTACTCGGGCCACCCCTAAGGCAGGTTCGGCCTTGAGCATTATCTTACGTATGTGTAAAGCCTGTACTCGAGCCACGGCAGGTGCCTCAGGTCCTAAGACACGATCGGCAAAGCAGGTGCGCATGACTGCAGTCATGGCCTCAGCTGCATGAGCCACCTCTGCTTCATCGCGTCCCTTTACATATATATATATCAATCGGCAGAAGGGTGGATAGCGGAAGAGCTGGCGCTCGGCCGTTTGGTCGGCATAGAGCCCCATATAATCATTTGCCACCACCTGCTGTATGACGGGCAGTTCCACTCCCTTCGTCTGCAGTATCACCTGCCCCTGCTGTCCTCTACGTCCGGCACGACCGGCTACCTGTGCCATCAACTGGAACGAGCGTTCATAGGATCGGAAGTCGGGAAAGTTGAGCATCGTGTCAGCATTCATGATGCCCACAACATGTACGTTGTCGAAGTCGAGTCCCTTGGATATCATCTGCGTACCGATAAGTACATCGGTACGTCCCTCCTGAAAGTCGGTAAGGATCTTATCATACGCCGTTTTTGAGCGCGTAGTATCGAGGTCGAGGCGTGCCACCCGTGCTGTAGGGAAGTGATGCAGTACCTCCTCCTCGATGCGCTCGGTACCCATACCGCGCTTGCTCAGTGCATGAGCTCCACATGAGGGGCATTTGACGGGAACGTTATATATATTGCCACAGTAATGACACACCAGCTGCTGTGGCCCTCGATGGTAGGTGAGGCTCACATCGCAGCGGTCACATTTGGGCACCCAGCCGCAGGCTGCACACTCGAGCATGGGTGCATATCCACGACGATTCTGGAAGAGGATGACCTGCTTGCTCTCATTCAGCGCGTCACGTATGGCATCATGCAATACAGTAGAGAAGGGCCCGTACATGCGCTTCTTGCGATATTCCTCCTTGAGGTCCACGACCTCGATTCGGGGTAGTTGTACCTGGCTGAATCGCTCGGTCATCTGAACCAGTCCATACTTGCCGCACTGGGCATTGTAGTAGCTCTCCACCGAAGGTGTAGCCGTACCCAACAAGGTTTTCCCCTTATGGTAGGCAGCCATCATGACCGCTACGCTTCGGGCATGGTATCGCGGTGCGGGGTCTTGTTGCTTGTATGTCGTTTCGTGCTCCTCATCCACAATGACCAGACCGAGGTTCTTGAAGGGAAGGAATACCGATGAGCGTACCCCGAGGATTACATCGTAGGGGGTATCGGAGAGTTGACGGTTCCATATCTCCACACGCTCGGCATCAGAGAATTTCGAATGATATACACCAAGTCGTGCACCGAAAGCCCGACGCAGACGCTCGGTCATCTGCTGGGTCAGCGCTATCTCGGGAAGCAGGAATAGTGCTTGGCGTCCCTGCTTCAGCTGTTCGTTGATAAGGTGTATATATACCTCCGTCTTACCGCTCGAAGTGACTCCGTGTAGCAGGCACACATCGTGTGTTTCCCAACTCTTGGTGATCTCGTCAAAGGCACGCTGCTGATGCTCGCTGAGCGGTGATATGCAGGGATTAGCTGCATCTGGCGTACTGTCGAGTCGTCCTATCTCCACGATGTAGGTCTCTACCACTCCTTTAGCGATAAGTCCATTCAGCACAGCAGATGTCATGCCACATTCCTTGAGGAGTGTAGCTCGCGGGAGTTCCTTGCGAGGCATATAGTCTGGGGCCTCACACTCTGTCAGGTCTATAAGCCTGAGCAACAGCTGTTGCTGCTTGGCTGCCCGGCGTAGCGACAGCAATACCTCATTCAATGCCCCTTCGGAGCGATAAGCCGGGGCTATACGTACGTGCACCTCACTCTTGGGCTTATAGCTCTGCCTCATGGCCTCATCTATGGTGACTGCTCCCATATCGAGCAGTGACTTGATGAGGTGCATGCCACTCTTCAGCTTACAACTGTTCAGGAGCTGCTGCACGCGCTGCTTGGAGTTGAGTGCGAGGGCATCGAGCAGAGCCTGCTCTCTCTCCTTCAAGGGAGCCTCGGCGATGAATGCGGGGTTGAGCTCCACCATCGTCTCACTCTCCATCTTCAATCCCGAGGGGAGTGCAGCCTTATACACATCGCCTATGGAGCACATGTAGTAGTCGGCTATCCATTGCCATAGACGCAACTGCTCAGTCCTCACGATAGGAGCCGCGTCGAGCACTTCGGTCACCTCCTTCACCTCATAGTCGCCCTGTGGAGTCTCCTCGTGCTTGCGCACCACGATGGCCGTATAGTACCGCTTGGCACCAAACTGCACCACCACCCTACTGCCCGTCTGCACCATAGCGGCATGAGCCTCGCCCAGCCGATAGGTAAAACTACCGGCCAGCGGAAGGGGCAATATGACATCAACATAATTGTGCATAACTCACTCAAACAAATGTCTCCATGCTACAAAAGTAAGCATAATCTATGAAATACTTAACCTTCCTATTTTATTTTCAGTATCTAACCAAACGATTGATTCTATCTCCCCCCCCCAAAAAAACAGAAAGACAACACAAGCGCACCTATGTTGTCTTTCATATGGAAGATAATAATAAACTACTCCAAAGTCAATTCTTGCTTGAGTTGTTCTGTTACATCTACACCTTTTTTAGGATTGATGGCTATGTAGGCGCGATCATCAGTGTTGAGAATGTAATCATAATCACCTTCAATACAAACTTTCATCACCACCTCATCTACTTTTTCGTAGAGAGGCTTCATCATCTCTGCACGAGCTTCGCGCATGGCAGTATTCACCTCTTGCTTGAAGGCAATGGACTTCTCCATGAGTTCTTGCAGCTCCTTATGACGCTTCATACGAATATTATCTGGAAACAAACTCTGCTCTTCGATAAAATCAGTGTACTTTTGATTAAATTCACGATCAGAGCGTTCCATTTCAGCCTCATACTTTGCCTGCAATTCATCAAGATGAGCCTCAACTATACTATATTCAGGCAACATTTTGACAATCTCTCGATAACTGACATAACCAAACTTGGATTGAGCAGCAACACTCAATGCCAAAAATGTTAAAAATAAAAGCAAACTCCTCCTCATAGCAACAACCCAATTATCAGCCGTGATAAAAACGAAAAATTTTCACATTTTCCG
The DNA here is from genome assembly GCA_045654565.1 of Bacteroidaceae bacterium. Classification (GTDB taxonomy): domain Bacteria; phylum Bacteroidota; class Bacteroidia; order Bacteroidales; family Bacteroidaceae; genus UBA1189. Next base: position 8,101 of record JAZONP010000044.1, on the reverse strand, counting down.
CTATGCTCATGCCAAAAATCTACTTCTTTTTACTTAATACCCAACTTAGCCTTTACAGCAGCTGTAACATCAGTACTTAGAGTCTCGCTAATGTAGGGAATACCGCTTGCTACATCAAATATGTAGAGGTAACCACCTGCTACACCCACTTCCTTAATTGCTTTAGTAATCTTCTCAGTCAGCAAAGCCATCTTTTCTTGTGACGCCTGTTGCAACTCTTGCTGAGATTGTTGGTAATATTGCTGCATACGTCCATAGAGTTCCTGCAACTCCTGCTCACGACGTTGCTGGATATTAGCAGGAAGAGTAGCCTTCTCATTTTCATACGCTTCACTCTTTTTAGAAAGTTCAGACTCCATCATCTGAAGCTCGTTGGAGTATTGCTTCTCGAGATTTTGAAGTTCGGTTTGTGCCGCCGTATACTCAGGCATCACTTGAATGATATCTGCAGAATTTAAATGTCCAAATTTCTGTGCAAAGAGGGCGATAGGTGCCATAAAGAAGAGTATGGCAATAAGTTTCTTGTTCATAATGTAAATTTATTTAATGATTAGTAATTATCGTAACAATGTGCAAAATTAATGCTTTTAATTGGCATATCCTAACTTTATCAAAACCTCGTTACTGATATCAATTTTAGGCGAGGCATAGATTACACTAGTAGCCGAAGCACGATCAACCACAACGGAGAACCCCTTTGCATCAGATATTTCTTTTATAGCATTATAGATTTCATCCTGTATTGGTGCCATGAGACTCTCACGTTTCTTATAGAGCTCACCTTCGGGACCAAAATATTTGCGTTTCAGTTCTTGAGCCTCCTTCTCCTTGGCGACGATTTCTTCTTCTTTCTTAATTTTCTGCTCCTCAGAGAGGAATACGGCTTCACTTTGGTAGTTCTTATAGAGAGTCTGTGCCTCAAGAGCTACTGCTTCCACCTCACCTTGCCACTTTTTAGAGATTTGATTTAGTTGCTCATTAGCGCGCTCATAAGCAGGTATATTCTTTAGGATATACTCCATATCAATCAGTGCAAACTTCTGCGCATTTGTAACAAGACAAACAAAACAGAGTAGAGCGGTCATCAAAAGATTTTTTTTCATAAATCTACGTTTATTTATTAGCGTTACATTTGTTTAGACTCATAGAAGAATCAAACGTTTAAAACTCTTGTCCAAGAGTAAAGTGGAATTGACTTCCGCTTGTCATCCCATTCACTTTATCAAAGCCATAAGCCCAGTCAATACCCATGAGTCCAATCATTGGGAGGAAGATGCGCACACCCACACCCGCTGAACGTTTCATATCGAAAGGATTAAATTTTCGAACATCGTCCCATGCGTTACCTCCTTCAAGGAATGCCAGAGCATAGATTTGCGTCGAATTCTCGAGCATCAAAGGATAGCGTAGTTCCAATGCAAAACGAGAGTAAGCATAACCACTCATCGAGAGCGCACCATTATCATAACCACGAAGTGCTACCATATCGGTATAATAGTTATACGAGTATCCACTCATGCCATCACCTCCCACGTAGAAGGTCTCGAAGGGTGATTTTTTGTATTTATTAAAATGTCCGAGCAGTCCAAAGTCTGCACGTGCCATCAATACAAGACACTTTTGACCGCTAGTGAGGGCTGTATAGAACTTACTCTTAAACTTCCACTTATGATATTCAATCCATTTATAGCGTTCACGCAAGCTAGCATTGTAACCAGCATCAGTTGGCTTCACCTCACTTAAAGTCTTATAATCGATATTATCAATAAGCGAGTAGGGAGGTGTGATGGACACATTGAAACTGATTTCCGAACCTTGACGAGGGAAGATGGGATTATCTATCGAACTACGACCAAGATTTAGCGACAAGTTGATGTTATTGCTACTACCATTAGAAATGATGAAATACTCCCAATTATTGAGGTCATAACGTGTATAAGAGAGCTCACCATAGAGAGTGAAGTAGTCGTCTGGCCAGTGAAGTCGTTTACCCCAGCCAATTGACAACCCATACATACGTAAGAACTTATCAGGATCATAATACGATTCGTAACTATTATAGTAGTTGTTATAATTACCATAGCCATACAAACTATTGTAATAGTTATTCATCATGGCATCATTATAGAAGTTACTATTCACACCCGTCGACAACGAATAGAAAGCATTCACTGAAAATGAGTTAGGGCGCTTTCCACCAAACCATGGGTCAAGGAATGACACGTTATACGACTGATAATAAGTTCCGTTGGTCTGACCACTAATTGAAAAGGTCTGTCCATCACCCTGAGGAATGAAAGCACGATAATTATCTGACTTATGGAAAAGATTATACATAGAGAAGTTAGTAAACTTCAATGCCAATTTACCAATCACACCCGTCTGTCCGTAACCTAATGAGAGTTCTATTTGGTCATTGTTTTTTGACTCGAGCATCCAGTCGACATCCACCGTACCGTTAGCCACATCAGGTTTCACATCAGGTGAGATAGATTCAGGATTGAAGTGACCCATCTGCTGCAACTCACGAGCCGAGCGCATCAATGCATCTCGACTAAAAAGATCGCCCGGTTTGGTCATCAATTCTCGACGCACCACGTTTTCATACAGACGATCATTTCCTGCGATACGTACACGATTGATTGTTGCTTGTGGCCCTTCGAGTACACGCATCTCAAGGTCTACAGAGTCAGCAGAGACGTTGACCTCTACCGGTTCCACCCGTGCAAACACGTATCCATTGTTATAATATAGATTGCCTATGGCATCTTCATCCATACTGACACGATCATCTAACTTCTTTTGGTTATAGACATCACCAGGCTTCATGCGGAGCAATTCCGACAAGCCTTCAGACTCATAGACTGTGTTACCCACCCAGTTGATATCACGTATATGGTATTGGTTGCCCTCTTCCACTTGAATATATACATCTACAGTCTTGTCATCGTACGGAACTACAGAGTCCACAACAATATGCGCATCGCGATAACCATGTTCATTATACTTGCCAATTAGCAGCTGTTTATCCTCTGCATAAAGATTGTCGGTAAATTTCTTCGGACGGAAAAAGTGGCGTAAATTGCCCTTTTCATTCGTTTTCTTCATCGCCCATTTTAACTGCTTCACATCAAGAGCTTCGTTTCCTGTGATATATATTTTATTGACCTTAACCTTCAACTTTTTATCTACATTAATATCAAGGATAAGACTATTTGCTTCAGTTATATCGTCACGCTGCATGATGTTGATTTCTGCATTTTTGAATCCTTTTTCATCATAATAACGTTTAACGACGATCTTGGCGCGATCAATCATGTTGGGGGTTATCTGATTACCTTCGCGAAATCCCAACTTTGCTTCCAAATCCTCCATTTCAGATTTTTTCACACCATTGTAGTTCACTTTTGACAAGCGAGGACGTTGCGTAAGTGCAATGTTCAAGTACGCTTGATTACCCACAACCTTTTCTATAGTAATACTGACATTAGAAAATAGACCGTGCTTCCAATAACGCTTTATCGCGTTGGTAATCTCATCACCAGGGATAGTTATGACTTGCCCCACAGATAGACCAGAGAGCCCTATCAACACGTAGTCCTCATAGTTGTCTATGCCACTAACCGTAATACCTGCAATCTCGTAACGCTTAGGCGCCGAATAGAGAACAGACGGTTTGTGTATAGTGTCTGTGAAAACATCTTGTGCCTCTACCCCTCCGCAAGGCACTACGAGAAGGATAATCAACACTACATATTTAATCAGATGTATGCTCTTTTTCATTCCTTTATTTATTATTGTTTCGTTCGGCAACTTGTTCACTGGTCTTACCGAATCTTCTTTCTCTTTGCTGGAATGTGTAGATGGCTTTACACAAATCCTCTTCGCCAAAATCAGGCCAATAGGTATCACAGAAATACAATTCTGTATATGCACACTGCCACAATAAATAGTTGCTCAAGCGTGTTTCACCACCAGTACGTATCAGCAAATCAGGATCGGGCATAAATGAGGTACACAAGGTCCCATCAATTGTTTTATCGGTGATATCATCTATACCCAGCTTGCCCTCCTGTACCATTGCAGCAATACGCTTGGCCGATTGGGTGAGTTCCCACTTTGAAGAATAGCTGAGTGCCACGGTAAGTGTCCCTCGTTGATTCTCAGCCGACTGGCTGATACAATAGTTCATACGCTCACGTACCTTCTCTGGTAATCGATCTGTATCGCCAATAACACAGAAACGGATATCGTTGTCCATAAAAATACTGAGATCAAGTTTTTCGAACAACAATGACATGAGTCCATTCACCTCCTCATCGGGGCGTGTCCAGTTTTCTGTAGAGAAAGCATATACCGTGACATATTTCACTCCAAGTCTAGCTGCATACATCATCGTATCGTGCAGTGCTTGTGCGCCAACTATATGTCCCTCACCACGGATTTTCCCTTTAGACTTTGCCCAGCGTCCGTTACCATCCATGATGATGGCGATATGCTGGGGAATACGGTTCATGTCTAACTGTTCCTTGTATGTCATGTAAGATTATGAATTTTAATTATTACATTTTCTATATTTTGGAAACATATCGTAACTGACATATAACATCAGCCACGAATAAGAGTCCTTATTCTTGAATCCTATACTTTCTATTCCATAAGGGTCATCAAGTATCAAACCCGAGGCGTTCGTTACATCTAACCTATCCGACGTAGTAAAACGCACAGTCCATTCAATCCCCATATTGATGCGTTCGGCAAGTTTATATTTCACACCAAGACCTATGGGTATATTCAGCGCAAACACATGATTGGCTGGTTGAGGAGCATAAGTCAGCCCCAATCCACCCAACAGATAAGGAGCAATGCGGCGACTATCCTTATAACCAACACCTGTACCATAGGCAAAGAAATGACATTCGTATTGTGCACCTAATTCAAACACGTTACGACCGAAAGTCGTATTTAATCCACCAGGAAACTTATCATCCTTTCCCATAGTAGAACCCTTAATACGCCCCACAGCAAGATTTCCCTTTACAGCCATACGCGGGTTAATATTATATCGTGCCAATACTCCACCTGCAAAAGATACGCTACCCAACAATGTTCTGTTAGCATCGCCCATGTAGAAACTACCACCAGCCATGCTACCCAACTCCATATTGTATTCCAATTCTTGTGCCGATACGGAACACACAGACAAGAGCAACAGTGCAACTGCCAACCGACCTATCATCTGTCGTGCTTTATCCATCATTGAGTCATCAAGTTTTACAAACGGAGATTATGGTTCATTTAATCCCGTTCCATCTACCACGCCATACCTCGCCATTACTCCACATCACCCACACATATTCACCATCTGTGGCAGTAGAGAACGCTTCATTACGACCCTCAAAGTCCTTTGGCAAACTAAAAGCATCTTCATTCACCTTCCAGGTGACACCATTGTCACGCGACTCATAACAAGCTCCAAAGGCTTTAAGCGGTTCTTTACGGTCACCCATACCCTTTCCTCCAAAGGCATACATATTTCCATCATATTGTATCACGGCAAGGTTCTCCAGATTAGGACAGCCAAAAACATTATTACCGCTCGTGCCAATCTCTATCCACTCCAGCTCCGTGCTCAGTTTTGTCCACACTTGAGCAAAAGTTTCAGTGACTTCAGATGTTGCAACAAAGATTGTACGCACAATATTTTCATTCGTACTCAAGGGTTGGCTGAACCAGGCCACACCATGATTTATACCCTCCCCAGGCAAATTTAATTTCTCAAATTCTTCGCTTACCGCAGTCCATATAACAGCATCCTCCGAACAATAGTTCCCTGCATCAGTACCCAAGTAGACACTATCTCCCATGAGTAACACAGACAGCCCGGCTCCTTCGATGCCACTACATGGCGTAACGGCCCACGAAATGCCATCAACAAGTTCCGTCGAAGCTGTATAATACCCTCCATCAGCATCCGAACCTATCACGTATAGGCGGTCCTCCTTCACAAACGCCTTCTGCTTATCCAAAGCCGGGAGATTAGCATCAGCCAACTTCTGCCATGCCGTTTTCTTAGGATCCACTTGATGCACATTAACATTCACCTTGTAGTCGCGCTTAAACTTATTATCATACGATGTTACACGAAATACAACGGGTTGGGTAAAGTCTATAGAATCTTCCACCGATCCATATTCGCCATCCGATTTTAAGTAACAGACACCACCATCAGCCTTTACACTTACTAACACGCGGCTCACATCGGTGCCATACGCTATAGAGTCACTGTTATAAACCGCATGTAAAGCCTGATCAATGGTAAAACTCACTGCATTGCCGCTCATTACGGTCGTATAAGTAGAGTCTGTGCCATCCACCTTTGTGATAGTGTGCTTCGTTTTCAAATCCTTGATGCTAAATGAGAGCAACGCTACATCTGAAGACAATTCAGCATCATCAGCACCTCCTAAGCACGAGGTCATAAGCAATGCCCCTATAAGCGGACATACAAGACTGATTGCTATTCTTTTCATCATTTCGAATCCTATTATTACATTCAAACGACAAAGTTAGCAACAATTTTGCGCTTATCCCCTACATTTTAAGTTCTTTTATATTAAATTTATATTAAAAGATGTGTTTTTCGTGCAAAAAACGCGAAATCTGACGTCCGAAACTCTCGTTTTCCTCTTTCTTATAGGCATTACCTATACACGGAGCTTTGACGCCGCCGCCCAGACTAAAGGGAGCCTCCTCCACGAAGGCCTCATCCCACAAGCCGGTGTCAATAAAGCTCTGCAACAACATCGAACCTCCCTCTACGAGCAACCGCTGCACCTTTTGAGCATAAAGATATTCCATCATCTGTGGCAAGATATCTTGCGAGAAGTCAAGCTGTACCTGTTCTATATTCTCGGCAACTGCAAATTCTCGAAAAACTTCGGTGAATACGATGGTTTTTGCTGTCCCATCAAAGAGTTTCAACGTCATATCAAGCTTACCTTTCTTGTCGATTACCAAGCGTAAAGGATTTTTTCCAGGCCACAATCGCGTGGTAAGTGAGGGGTTGTCAAGTTCAGCCGTACGACGACCCACAAGAATAGCATCGTTCAGCGCACGTAATCGATGTACACGCACCGCTGTCTCATCCGTCGAAAAGCGTATAGGCATCATTAATTGCTGATCATCTACCTTTGTTCGTTGACCATCGATATAGCCATCAGCGCTCTGGGCCCACTTCAGCGTAATGTAGGGACGCTTCTTTCCATGATAGGTGAAGAACTCACGATTCAGTTCCAAGCATCTCTTCTCGAGCACTCCCACGACAACTTCCACGCCTGCCATGCGCAATTTCTGTATGCCCTTGCCATCCACTTGGGCAAAACTATCGCGACACCCGATGACCACACGAGGAATCCTCTTCTCAATAATCATATCAGCACAAGGCGGTGTCTTACCATAGTGAGCACAAGGCTCAAGACTAACATACATCGTCGACTCGCGCAACAACTGTTCGTTCTTCACCGAATGCACAGCATTCACTTCCGCATGAGGGCCACCGCATTCACGGTGATAGCCCTCACCAATAATCTTACCATCATGCACAATCACCGCCCCCACCATCGGATTAGGAGAAGCAGTAAACCTTCCATTTGCAGCCAACTGTAGGCATCGTGCCATATATCGTTCGTCCGTAGTCATATCTCTCACATCACGAAGAAAAAAGCACATTTCTTCGCACGACAAAAGTAAGCAAAGGTTTTAATATGCGCAATATTACTATCATAAAAAGACTAAGGACAAACACTTTCCTCATAATCTTGCAGTTTGAAGACACACTACACTTTGGAATAAAAAAACAATCAAATTATTTTGTACCCCACCCAGTTTATTGTAACTTTGCACCCGAAAATGAGTGGATAGATTTGAGCAGCTTGCAACCACAGTAAAAAATGCTAAATGGACAGCCTCTGCGTTGTGTGCATTCTCTCTCGACTATCCCCCGTTTACGTTGAATGTTTAACTTATAAATACGTATACTAATGGGATATCTGTTTACATCCGAATCGGTGTCTGAGGGACACCCCGACAAAGTGGCCGA
>JAZONP010000043.1:0-3779 GCA_045654565.1 Bacteroidaceae bacterium | reverse complement strand
AGAACGGAGGGCAGCAGAGTGTGGTGGCCATGGGCAAGATCTTGGAAGATTGGCACAAGCAAGCCATGATGTGGGATGTAGAGCGCGGTGTGCCCGACCGTCCACAAGAGGAGTACTGGCAGACCTGCACTTGCATCGGCAGTTGGCACTATAGCGAGAACAGTTATCGTCATGGCTGGTACAAGAGCGCCTCACAAGTCATCTCCATGCTCGTAGATATTGTCAGCAAGAATGGTAATTTGCTACTCTCCGTGCCCATCCGTGGCGATGGTAGCATCGACGAAAAGGAGCTGGCCATATTGCACGACATCAAGGCCTGGATGGATGTGAACGGCACCTCTATCTACGCTACTCGCCCATGGAAGACTTTCGGTGAAGGACCTTCGGCAGAGAATGCCAAGCCGCTCCATGCACAGGGTTTCAATGAAAACAACAACTACTCGGCTCAGGATGTACGCTTCGTGCAACGCAACGATACCGTATTTGCCACTATCATGCGTTGGCCCGAGGAGCGTAGCTATACTCTCAAATCATTGGGTACTGCATCAGGATATGTAGATAGTGAGGTGAAGAGCGTAGAACTTTTGGGCTATGGTGCTGTCCCCTTCGTTAATAAGGAAGAGGGCTTGGTAGTAACCCTGCCCGAGGAGAATACCAATGCGATAGCTCCCGTACTGGCAGTAGCCTTCTAATCATAAAAAAAGGAACCTATGAGACACTTCTGCATGGCCCTATGCGGTGCAATGCTATTGGTCATGTCGGCCTGCCAAGGAGGTAAGCAGACCTCCCCTGATGGTACATTGAGATTGCGCCACAACGATTCTGGATTTACCCTCAGTAAGCACACCGATGGTGGTGAAGTCACCGTGATTGAAATCCCCGAGGTAGGTGTGGCCACCCAAAATGGACGTGGCACAGAACTTACGCTCCAGCATATCGAGCAAAGGGCACTCGAGACTCGTTATACTATGCTCACCGGTAAGCGCCGCGAGTGCAGCAATGCTGCCAATGAGTACATCTATATATACAAGGATGCGACAGATGCCGAAGTACGCATCGTATTCCGCCTCTACAATGATGGCCTCGCTTTCCGCTACGAGTTGGATGGTCTCACCGATGACCTTGTGACCGACGAGCACACCCTATATCGCATTGCGGAGGGGCGTCAACGCTGGATACAGAAGTTCGACCTTGGCTACGAGCAGTTCTATCACCCCCATACAACTCCCGACCCCAATGTGAAGCATTGGATATATCCCGCTCTCGTAGAACAAGAGGAAGGCGTATACACCCTTATCACCGAAGCTAACATCTTGAAGGGACATAGTGCTTCATCCCTATGGAACGAGACTGCGGGTACCGATTATAAGATCACTTTGGGGCGCAACGATGGACCTCGTTACACAGGTGATTGGGTATCACCATGGCGAGTACTCATCGTAGGTTCACTGGCTGATGTGGTGGAGTCGACCCTCGTGACTGATGTATCAGAAGAGTCGCTCGTCCCCGATGCCACAGAATGGATACGACCCGGAACGGCATCATGGGTCTACTGGGCACATAATCGCGGCTCGAAAGACTATCAGATTGTGAGCCAATATATCGACATGGCCGACTCACTCGACCTCCCCTACGTGCTCATCGACTGGGAGTGGGACGTGATGGGTAATGGAGGAACCATCCACGATGCCATCGCCAAGGCTGCAGAAGCAGGTATTCGCCCCTTAGTGTGGTACAACTCCTCTACGGCTTGGACCATAGGGGCTGGTGGCCCCCTCTACCGACTCAATAAATCAGAAGACCGCGAGCGCGAGTTTGCTTGGCTTGCCGACATGGGAGTTGCCGGTGTGAAAATTGACTTCTTCGATGGAGACACACGCGCTACGATGGACTACTGCATCGACCTCTTGGAGTCAGCTGCCCGACATCATCTCTTGGTCAACTTCCATGGTGCCACCATACCGCGTGGATGGCAGCGCACCTACCCCAACTTGATGAGTGTTGAGGCCGTCTATGGTGCCGAGTGGTACAATAATCGACCTGTACTCACTAACCTCGCTGCTGCACACAATGCCACGCTGCCCTTCACACGCAATGTCATCGGCCCTATGGACTACACGCCCTGCACTTTCTCCGACTCGCAGCATCCGCACATTACCACCCATGCCCACGAACTGGCATTGACCGTGCTATATGAGTCTGCATTACAGCATCTAGCAGACCGCCCCGAAAGCTACCTTGCCCAACCAACAGAGGTAAAACAGTTCCTCTCTACCCTCCCCACCATCTGGGACGACACCAAGTTGCTCTCTGGATACCCCGGCAAATGGGTGGCCATGGCACGCCGTAGCGGTGAAAATTGGTATGTAGGAGTAATCAATGGACTTGATATACCCCAGAGCATCGCCATCGACTGGAGTTTCCTTAGCAAGGAGAAATATCACATCACTACATTTGGCGATATAGAAAACGAAGCACGTGCTTGGCATATCACCAGAGAGACAACCTTACTTGATACCATAACATTAGCACCACGAGGAGGATTTGTCGCTGTGATAAGGAGAAATTAACTATAGTCTTCGCCAAATCGATTTTTTGCACTAATTTTAATCCATGCTGCGCATCGCTTTTAATTAGGCTCCAGCTCGGAAAAGCACAAATAAATTTGTGTTTTCTCTCACCTTGCACTAATTTTGTAAGCTAGAATAAAACAACACTACATATATGATAGAACAACAGTTGGTAAAGAGTGTCGTTGAGGCGATACAGGCATTGTACGGACAGGCCGTGGATCCTGCACAGGTGCAGTTGCAGAAGACAAAGAAAGAGTTTGAGGGACATCTGACCCTCGTGGTATTCCCCTTCCTCCGCACTTCGCGCAAGGGTCCCGAGCAGACGGCTCAGGAGATTGGTCAGTATCTGGCCGAGCACGAGCCTATGATACAGGCGTTCAACGTCATCAAGGGATTCCTCAACATCACCATCGCCGCTTCGGCATGGGTAGAGTTGCTGACCGCTAACGATAGCGATGCCAAGTATGGCATTCAGACTCCCACGGACAACTCTCCGCTGGTGATGATCGAGTACTCTTCGCCTAACACCAATAAGCCCCTCCACCTCGGCCACGTGCGCAACAATCTCCTCGGCTATGCCTTGGCCAATGTGATGGAGGCCAACGGCAACCGCGTGGTGAAGACCAACATCGTCAACGACCGCGGCATCCACATCTGTAAGTCGATGCTCGCTTGGCAGAAGTATGGCGAGGGCGAGACTCCCGAGTCGTCAGGAAAGAAGGGCGACCACCTCATCGGTGACTACTACGTAGCCTTCGACAAGCACTACAAGGCCGAGGTTGCCGAGATCATGGAGCGCGAAGGCTGCACCAAGGAGGAGGCCGAAGCAAAGTCTCCTTTGATGGCCGAAGCACGCGAGATGCTCGTGAAGTGGGAGGCTGGCGACCCCGAGGTGCGCGGCTTGTGGCAGATGATGAACGAGTGGGTATATGCCGGTTTCGACGAGACCTACAAGATGATGGGTGTAGATTTCGACAAGATATACTACGAGTCACAGACCTACCTCGAAGGTAAGGAGAAGGTACTCGAAGGTCTCGACAAGGGCTTCTTCTTCCGCAAGGAGGATGGCTCCGTTTGGGCCGACCTCACCGGTGAGGGCCTCGACCACAAGCTCCTGCTCCGTAGCGACGGCACATCGGTATACATGACTCAGGACATCGGTACCGCCAAGCTCCGCTTCCAGGACTACCCCATCAACAAGATGAT
>JAZONP010000042.1:0-15121 GCA_045654565.1 Bacteroidaceae bacterium | reverse complement strand
TGTCCAAAGCCCAGTTCGTGTCATGCTGAACATCGTGAAGCATCTCGCAAAGTGTCCTGGTAAAGTCCCAGCGCGAGATCCTTCCGACACTACGTTCTGTCAGGATGACACCATCGCTGAGGATTTTGAATATTGGACAACTGCTATATTATTGCTTTTCAATCTTACCTCTCTTTATTAAACCTTTTTTCTCTTCCTATTGTTACACCATTGCCCGTGTAGTGGGTGTAGTATAAATCTTAACAATATATATATGAGTAAGAAAATCGTAGTCATTGGCAGTTGTAACACCGATATGGTGATCAACATGGATCGTCTTCCTTTACCAGGAGAGACATTGCTCGGTGGTAGGTTTTTCATGAATTCAGGTGGTAAGGGAGCCAATCAAGCTGTAGCTGCAGCGCGGCTCGGTGGCAAGATTACCTTTATAGCAAAAGTCGGTAATGACCCCTTCGGTATCCGCTCTATAGATCAGTATAAGGCTGAGGGTATAGGGACGAAGCATGTCTTGATTGACAAGGAACATCCCTCGGGAGTAGCACTCATTCTCGTCGATGCGCATGGAGAGAATTCTATTGCTGTAGCTTCAGGCGCTAATGCAAACTTGACTCCACAAGATGTGGATGAGGCTAGAGCGGTAATAGAGGAGGGGGATATCGTATTAATGCAATTGGAGACCCCCATAGAGACGGTAGAGCGTGCGGCATTGATTGGTAAGCAGATGGGAAAGAAGGTTATCCTTAATCCTGCTCCTGCTCAATCGTTGTCGAGTTCGCTGTTGGGATGTCTTTATATGCTCATTGCCAATGAGACAGAGGCAGAATTCATCTCGGGCATTCAGATTGTTGATATGGATAGTGTGGCTCGTGCCGCTGATATCATTTGCAGCAAAGGAGTCGAGAATGTAGTCATTACGCTTGGTTCCAAGGGGGCTTTTGTTAAAGAACGTGGTGCATACCATCAAGTACCCGCGCTCAAGGTAAAGGCTGTAGATGCCACAGCCGCAGGTGACACCTTCTGTGGAGCAATCTGTGTGGCCTTGGCAGAAGGCAAGAGTATTACCGAAGCCGTAGAGTTTGCCAATAGAGCAGCGGCAGTCACCGTGACTCGCATGGGCGCTCAGTCTTCATTGCCCTATCGTAGAGAAGTTGAAAGCTGAAAGGTTATGCAGCAAAGCTGCAAGCTGTTGGCTTTTGGCCGTTAGCTGTTAGCTTTTGGTTGTTGGCTTTTGGCTCCTAATTCCTAACTAATCTATAACCTAAAACCCTTAAATTATGTTTATCGTAAACAATTACCTGTTGGCCGTGGTGCTATGCTTTGTCACGATGCTCTGTTGGGGCTCGTGGGCCAACACACAGAAACTTGCAGGGAAGACCTGGCGCTATGAACTCTTCTACTGGGACTATGTCATCGGTATCCTGCTCTTCTCCATCTTCTTGGGCTTGACGCTCGGCAGCACGGGTGATGCAGGTCGCAGTTTCATCCCCGATCTCAAGCAGATCACCGTGGGCAACTACGTGAGTGCACTCATTGGTGGTGCAGTGTTCAACCTTGGCAATATCTTGCTCTCTGCCGCCGTCTCCTTGGCGGGCATGACGGTAGCCTTCCCCTTGGGTGTAGGTATTGCCTTGGTGCTGGGTGTGATTGTCAACTATATGGGTGCTCCCAAAGGCGACCCTACGGTGTTGTTCCTTGGTGTGGCTCTGGTTGTCGTTGCTATCATCCTCAATGCTATGGCCTCAAGTAAGGTGCAGCGTAGTAATGCCAACAGCAACAACAAGGGCGTATGGATTGCTATCTTGGCCGGTGTGCTGATGTCGTTCTTCTACCGTTTCGTGGCCGCTGCCATGGACCTTAACAACTTTGAGTCACCCACTCCCGGTATGGCTACACCCTATTCGGCCTTCTTCATCTTTGCCGTGGGTATCTTCCTCAGTAACCTTGTGTTCAACACTGTCGTGATGCGTCGTCCCTTCGAGGGAAAGCCGGTTACTTATTCCGCCTACTTCCGTGGTAGTTTGAGCACTCACCTGGTAGGTGTCTTCGGAGGTGTCATCTGGGGCTTAGGTACGGCGCTTAGTTACATCGCGGCAGGTAAGGCTGGTGCTGCCATTTCCTATGCCTTAGGTCAGGGAGCCCCCATGATTGCTGCGCTTTGGGGCATCTTCGTATGGAGGGAATTTAAGGGAGCTCCCCGCTCTGTCGGTTGGCTCTTGATGCTCATGTTCATCTTCTTCCTCTCAGGCCTTGGTGCTATCATTATTTCAGGAGCTAACTAAAGAAAAAGACAGGGATGCACTCGAGTGCGTCCCTGTCTTGAATTAAATCGTAGACTTAAAGTTAAGGCTGAGTCTGCGGATGCTTATTGTCATCTATAGAGGGGGTACGTGGTGAGGTCTTCACCTTTACCACCTCTGTCTCACAACTGCCAAGCTCATTCATTCCATACACCTTGAGGTAATACTCCTTGTTGGGCGTAAGTCCGGTGATTTTACCTTGTATGCTTGTTCCGCTGCATTCTCCTTTGATCTGATCTGATGTGCCATTGGTTACGCGAACTTTAGATGTCCCGTAGTAAATCCCACAATCTGTGATCTCCCCGGTTTCAACGTCTACGTGGAGAGTAATGGCGGTGGGGGTGGTCTCGTCTATGACGATTGTACCAAGTATGGGTACCTCCCCAATTTCACAAGAAACAAGGAATAATAAACCTGTAAGGAAAAATATAATTTTCTTCATACGATACATTACAAAAATATCAATGTTTAACAAAAATCTTCAAATTCTCTATGAGGTAGATACCTTCTGACAAGCCAGTAATCTCATTTACACCCATTTCGCAGGCTACGCTGCAGACTTTACGTCCTGTCATATCGTATACTGTAATTACCTTTGCCTCAGGCAGAGTGATATATACCACTCCGTTCTGCGATTTCACAGAGAAGGTATAAGCAACATCCGCAATGTGTTCTTCTTTCTGAATGCGGAAGAGAGGGGCAGCCTTGTGTGCCTCCGATGGAACTACATAGGCAGAGAAGGGTGATGCAGTGTATTTGTTTGGTACAAATACGCTACCGGGCTTATAGACATCAAACTTATTTCCAACGTTGAGTACGTATATGTCTGCGCTTGGGGCTACAGATTCATATGTTGGGATGAGTGTTATGTTCTTGCCTGCTGATTGTGTGAGCTCATCTGTTGGCTGAATCGTGGCATGAGTGGCCGAGAAGGTGATGGCTCCACTTAGTGAGTTACTTCCATATTCCGTGTTGTTGGGCATGGCGATGATGTAGGGCACGTTGGCGCGGAGCATAGTCGTTGCGCTGAATCCCTTGTCGGTTAACTCTGCCAACCAGAAGTTGTGTTTTGCTTTAACACCGAACGGAGCGACTTCTCCTTTGCTGACATGGGAGAAAGACTGCACATCGAATGGCAGAACGATTGTCTCCCAACCTGCAGCATCCCCACTTCCTGTAGTCTGTGCAAAGCTACGTCGGTAAGAAACAGACTCCGCTGTAAATGCACGGGGGCAATAGAAAGGATAGCTACCCTCCAGTGTCAGCTTACCACTGGTCCCATTGCTCACTTGGGTCATTCTGCCTTCGTTGATGAGAGGATGAGCCAACTCTACATCATCTGCAGTATAAATCAATAGATTATGGTAGCTTCCCTCATCAAACATTGTGTCATGGATGGGGAGTTCTGTATCCCATACGACAGCATTCAATGCTGTACATCCATAGAAGAGGTTGTTGCCGATGTATCGCAGTGAGCTGCTTGCTATCTCTACGCTGCGCAGCGCTGTGGCATTGCTGAAGGCCGCAGAATCTATGCCTACTATGGCATAGCTTACGTCATTATGCTCTATGCTATTATTCAACATCCAACATCCTACATAGTCTGCTTGGGTGTTGCCATTGACAGCCTCGGAGAGTGATACCTCAGGCGTAATTTCTGAAATGATTCTATAAGTTGCATCCTCTTGCTTGAACCAGTTGCTCTTCTCCGTGGGGACTGAACTCTTATATCCCTTCTGGTGGGCTATCACTCGTACTCTTGTTTTAGCACCGAGGTACAAAGGTGCATCATAACGATTCCCATATTTTGTAGGCACCGAACCGTCGGTTGTGTAGTATAGTGTTACAGAGTCTTTCACCTCCATATACAGGCTGTCTTTGTCTATATACAGATAGGGCGTGAACTCCAACAGAGGCAAGTCGTCGCCTGATAGTGCTATCTCTTGCATGGGTGTATAGCGTGAATAGATTTCACCGCAGACGCTTCGTACGGCACAAGCATAGAACCCACTATCCAGTTGTTCGAAGTGGTAGCAGCAATCTGCAGTGCGGGCCGTATGTATGACTTGTCTGTAGTAATTCTTTCCGTTAGACGATTTATATTGTTCATTGCCACTCCCTGCAGTAGCACGTTGTAGGGCAGATATCGGCTCATGTCGGTCATCACACGATAGGCGTACCAATGGCGTGTGCTGTATCTGATTCTTGAGTTCTACTTCAATCCCTTTGGCTATCGTTCTGGCTGCCGAGCTATTCTCAGCACCGTTGGTTAACTCTTCCGATCTGTCTCCAGGCAATAGGTAGATATAATCAATGTCGGCGCATGTGCCCAGTCCTTTTGTAGCATCGCCACGTGTGTCAAGATAGAAGAAAGGATGCTTTCCAATCGAATCGATAACAGCAATGCACGTTTCCCAGTTTTCATTAGTAACAGTCAGGAATCCTCCGATGAGGCTATTGCCCCATTCCTGGTCACCGATACCTATGAGTACTTTTGCCCCAGCATCACTCCCTTCGCATTTCTTGAATCCGAGTACGATGGTCACAGACGATGAGTCACAGGTGAAGTTGGGTGACATAAGAATTCCGACAGATGATGAGTTTCCTACGCGGATGGCTCCGTCGAGTCCGTAGATTAGTTGTCCCATCCATCCTCTACTGTTGGTGTATGAGTCTAGCGTAGTGCCGATGTCTTGATTCCCCTTCTTTACTTTGTTGAAGTCCTCCTCTAAGAGGTAGGGATTCTCCTCCAGATATTCCAGTACCACCTCATACTCTTCGGCTTCGGCTACCTCATCCCATGTCAGGGAGAACGAAGAGTTGGTCGTATTGGTTATTGTTGCATTTTGTGGGGCTGGTAGTTGCCCTTTCATGAAGGAGAATGTCACAACATGCTCGTTTATGGAGATATTCGTAATGTCCTTGTTCATGTATTCCCCCTCGAATACCTTTGCGGCGGGTTTGCTTGATGAGGTTAATTCCGTGTTATTCGTCGTTCCGGGATAAGTGTCACCGCTTTGCGAATCTCGAGTAAGCCTGTTGTCGGCAGGGATTACCGTCATTCGTTGGTGCGAAGAGCTGTTATTTACGGTGTTGTTTAGCCATGCGGACTCTGCATAGTCTACATGGAGTACCAGCATGCCTTCGGCTGGGGCAAAGGAGTCCCACTTGCTTTTCTGGTGGTTCTCTACCACATAGTATTCGTCAGGATTTGCGTCATTGACAATTTTGTAGGCACGTCCACCTTCGCTTAATGGAGTGAGTTTCACATCTTGTGGATTGTCAAGGACAATCAGGTCACGCCAACCGAGGAAATCCAGCTCGTAGCCAGTGTATCCGCAGGGGGTGTGTCCGTTATTGTTGTAGCAGCCATAGTGCATCAAGCTCCATGACTCCATGCCAAAGGGGCTCTGGTCCTCTCCAGTCGGATAGAAGTCTGGCAAGCCCAAGCAATGCGAGAACTCGTGGCAGAATGTGCCGATACCATCTATGGTGTTTCCTTGATAGCCATCCAACTCATTGTTACAGGCATATTTGCTAATCTTCACCTCGCGATTACCATCATATTTCATGGAGAGCGGTTTTTCCAATGTCCATTGGTGAGGCCATATGGTGTCTTCCAATTTGTCGGGATACGATGCTTCACCATATCCGGCATAGATCACATATACGATATCCACATAGCCATCTCCATCGTTGTCGTATTGCGAGAAATCGGTACCGGCTCTTTTGCAAGCATCTTCAATCATGCCACGAGGATCCTTGTCATTGCCATATTGGTCGTTCCCGCCATAGTGGCTCATTGCATAAGGAAGTGTGATTGGCCCGATGATGTCAAATGTTGGGGTGAACTTTCTTTCCGATTGGTCTTCGAAAAATTCCCTTACGCTGCCATATCCGCCTTCGTCCTTGTAGTTCTCTCCGTTGATATGCCCCTCAAAAGCGGCTAAAGGATCACTTGAAGAAAACTTGACATCGGTATACTGCACTAAGAGAACGGGAATCTTTACATCTCCTGTAGTGGGCACTTCGGCTACTTTTTGTGCTGCTCGGGTAGCTCGAACGCGTTGTGCGGTCTCTTCACGTTGCATTACCAGTTCGCAGAAATCCTTGATACTGGGCAGGCCGTCTACCACGTGTTGCTCCTTCTCTGAGCGCAAGGCCAACGCGTGTGCCAAGTGTTGTGAAGATACTATGCGTCCATCCTCGATGTTGGCATAGTAATATCCTTTACCATTAGACTTGACCATGCGACCATCCTCTGTCGTTAGATAATGGAAGAACTCGTCACCCTTTTGGATTAAAGTCAGTACTGTACCGTCGGGCTGTTCTACGGTCATGGTTATGCGTTTAGCAGGCACAGCCCATAGAATCAAACTATACGTGCATAGTGTTATTGCCAAAAACAATCTTTTCATATCTTAAAACTATTATTTGTTATCTATAGCGACGCAAAGATAACAATAATTCACTGAATATTAAGCAAACGCCTCATTTTTGTCAAAATAAAGCATGTTTTAGTTAACAAAAATAAAAATAACAAAAGAGGCGCATCCCAATGGATGCGCCTCCTTTATTTGAATAATCAATTTGGAAACTTAATTATTCTGTAGCACCAGGCCAGCCTTCTTGCCACAAGAACTGCTCTTTAGCTACATATAGACCATCAGGGCTATCCCAAAGACCTGCGAGCAGGAACGTGTTTCCTTGGTTCATGAAGTAACAGTATTTACCATAGCTCGCATGACCAGGATTGTGGTAGAAATATACACCAGCTATACCCGTCTCATATGAACCCACAGGACATTCAGAAGCATTACCTTCAGCATCAATATAGAAGGAAATGTAGAAACCTGCCTTGTAGGGAGCAACACGGTAGTAGCCTCTACCAGCCTCATCGGTATATTCTTCAGCCTTCTCAAAAGAGATAGCGAACTGTTCTCCGGTCCAGCTTGAAGCATAGATACCTTTACCTGCAGCAACCCATGTGTAATCCTTGATGATAGAGATTGCATGGGTTTTGTTGCCCGATACAGAATAGTTGTGCTCGAAGAAGTTTACAGAATCCACTGCGAATGAGATGCTCGCAGTATAGGCTGTACCCATTACGATGTTGGCTTCGTCAACATTTACTACAAGCTCAGCGCTATAGCTGCCGTCGGCAAATGTAACAGCTGAGTCTGCAACACTCAAAATCGTGCTGCTGAACGAAATGTTCAAAGGAAGGGTTAACTCACCCTTGTTTGTGCTACGTGACAATGCCACCTTTACGCTAGGGAGTGCATCAGTAGCAGTAAGGCTGAATGACTGCTTTGTCTGGTCAAATGAATACTGAGTGTCATTCATCTCATACTGTTCCCAATAGCCTTCATCACTACAAGAGGTGAAAGCTACGGCAGCTACGGCAGCCAAAAATAATGATTTATAGAATTTCATGTCTTTAATCTTTTAATTGGTTTATACTTTCCAAAGATTACTCAGTTACAGGAGTGGGAGCATCTGCTGCTTCGTTGTTCTGGTCGTCAGAAATCTGAGGGTTACCCTCGATCTCAGCCTTGGGCAAACGATAAATCAACGCCTTGTCACCATCAGGAATGTTGAAGGTGTAAGCAGCCTGGAAGCCAGCACCACGACGGTCAACACCCTTCTTCAGACGCATGAGGTCGTAGTAAGAGAAACCTTCACCCCAGAGCTCGATACGACGCTGCATCCATACAGCATTCTGCACTGTAACGTCTGTGGTAGCGTTACATACGTATTCGGGGTTACGATAGGTGGTTACAAAGTTCTGCAAGGTAGCAGCACCAGTAGCGGGATCACCAGCCATAGCCTGAGCCTCAGCCAAGATGAGGTGCATCTCCTCAACACGCATCAAGGGGATATCATTGGCGTTAAGATCCTGATAAATCACATCGTTGTATGTGCCGAACTTCACTTGAGTGTAGGGATAGCACTTTGCCTCAGTTACATAAGCCTGCTGCTCTGCGCTCAAGTTCTTAGACTGACCATTCTCGTCGAGGAACCATCCCTTACGAACGTCAGTTGCGGGAATCTGGGCATAGAGAGCCTTGTTGATGCAACGCCATGCACCTACAGAAGCATAACCATAGTTGAGTGAACCCATGTGTGAAGGCCAGTTACAGATACCTGTGGTAACGGCGCGGTCGGTCTCAGCTACGAGTACACCCCACATCCAAGAGTGGTCCTCAATGTCTGACATAGTGGGCTTGCTTACCTCTGCTGCAGTGTAAGGAGTAGCATCGGTGAGCTCGATAGCCTTAGCAGCGTCTGCTGCTGCGTCAGCCCAGTTGTTCATAACCAAGTTTACGCGAGCACGGATACCGTAAGCTACAGCTGCGTCAACATAACGCTTGTCGGCGCGAGTAACCTCAGTGTTCTCCAACAAAAGGATAGCATTGTCGAGGTCAGACATGATCTGCTCATAAACCTCAGCTACAGTAGCACGGGGACAACCCTCGGCGCCAGCAGCATCCATGTTGGCTTCGGTGATGAGGGGAACACAAGGCTTGGCCTCGTTACCAACGTAAGTGTGCTGGTACATCTGTGCCAAAGCGAAGTAGTCAAATGCACGAACTGCCAATGCCTGTGCCAAGTAGAACTTCAAGCTGGGGTCAGTTGTCGCGGGGTCGATAATCTTAGCCAAAGAGTTTGCAGTATAGAGCTGCTTGTAACATACTCTCCAGTAAAGATAGGTAGCCCAATAGGTATTGTTGATGTCTTCATAAGTCACAGGCTGAGTGAACCAGTTGTAACCTATGTCTTCGCATACCAAGTCGATACCACGGCTATCGGTCAACAACATGATTGCGGGATAACCGAAATCTGCGTGGTTGTCCTCTCCAAGGCAATTGCCAAAGCGGTAGAACAATGAGGTGATAGCGCTTACACTTGCTTCAATGCGCTCAGGATTGGCATTGATTGTTGCCTCCTTCTGATCGGCGGTGATGGTAGAACCCAGGGGCTCAGTGTTCATATCGTAGCAACCTACGAGAGCAGCACTCATCAGAACCGATGCAATATATTTAAACTTTTTCATTTTCTTATTGCATTTTAAGTGATTAGAATGTCAATTTAACACCTGCAGAGAATGTGCGGAGTGCGCCGTATGTAGCTGAAGATGTTGTTGAGAATCCCTTACGGGGGTCCATACCCTTACGAGCGGTGAAGAGAGCCAAGTTGTCTGCTACACCATAGATACGCAATGAGCTGATACCCATACCACGGAGCCATGCCTTGGGGAAGTTATAGCCGAGTGTGATGTTGTTCACTGAGAGGTAGTTTGAAGAAATCAACCAACGGTCTGAGTTCTCATTAGCATACATGTCATTGCTGTTCAAGCGAGGAACGTCAGTGATGCGGTTCTCGGGAGTCCATGCATTAGCGATATCCTTGTGCCAGTTCTGACCTACATCAGCAGACTTACCGCTGTGCATCAAATCCTGGTAGGTGTAGTCCCAAAGCTTACCACCGAGCTGGTATGCAAACTGTACAGAGAGGTCAAAGCCGTAGAACTCAAGGCTGGTACCGAAACCACCATATACCTTGGGGAGAAGGTCGCCGGTAGCGCACTTGTAAGTGTCGGCAGCTGTCTGAGCATTATCGGTTGCATAGACTTCATACTCATTCTCATTGAAGTACTTGATTCTTGCCTCGATTTCTTCTGCTGTGGGCTCCTCAGTAGCGTACTTATCTGCATTCTCTTTCTTCAATGCAGCGATTGCCTCCGCTTCAGACATTGTGGTCTTAGCATAGTAGAGTGCCTTACCTGTGTTGGGGTCAACACCTGCATACTTGGTAAGATAGAGCTGGTACATTGACTCGCCCTCTTCGTAGATGGTAGAACCACTGATGAACTTACCGTTCAACTCGGGGTGGAGCTCCTTAATCTTGTTCTTTACGAAAGTAGCGTTAGCATAGAGATCCCATCTGAGGTTGCGACGCTCGATGAGGTTGCTGTTCAACTCGATTTCCCAACCATAGTTAGCCATTGAACCGATGTTCATGGGGATTGAAGAGTAACCGTTTGAGTTAGCTACAGGCTTGTTGTAAAGCATGTCGCTGGTAGTACGGTTGAAGTATTCTACAGTACCGCTGAGCTTGCTCTTCCAGAGTGAGAAGTCAGTACCTACGTTGAATGAGTTTGACTTTTCCCATGTGATCTCCTTGTTACCTTTGTAAGAGAGGGCACCGTCAGCGAATACACCATCAGCACCTGTTACAGTGAACTGGTCGAGGTAAGCATAGTAGTTACCGATGTTATCGTTACCCTGCTGACCATATGATGCCTTTACCTTCCAAATGTCAATCCAGTTGGCGTTGCTCATGAAGTTCTCCTTGCTGATTACCCAAGCGAGTGAACCAGAGTAGAAGTCACCCCAGCGGTTGTCGGGATGGAAGCGTGAAGAAGCGTCACGACGGTATGAAGCGCTAACGAAGTACTTCTCGTCGTAGTTATAGTTAGCACGAGCGAGGATACCACGTGTAGAGTATTCGTAAGCCGAACCACCACCACGCTTCTGGTCGATAGTGTTGTTTACAGTGTAGTCACCCTCCTTGTAGAGGTTCTGACCGGTAGCATAGAAGTTCTCACCACGGAGGTCGTATGCCTCATAACCTGCCAAGAGGTCAAATGTGCTCTTACCATAAGTCTTGTTGTAAGTAGCCAAGTACTGCTGGTTCATAGCAAAGGTACGAGTGTAGTCCTGAACTGCAGTACCATGGTAGCTTGCGCTCTGACCGTACTTCGCATTACCTACGCTGTGGTAGCGAGTGTTGTCGATGTATGTACCCAATGAAGCGGTCAACTTCAAGCCCTTAACGGGAGAGAGCTCAGCAAACCACTTGCTGTTCATGATGTCCATCAAGTATTCCTCTGTGTTGTAGAGAAGGTCACCGATGGGGTTAGAGATTGACATCCAGTTACGAGAAGAAGCTGTCTCCTTACCGTTACCATAGTCATAGATGCGATAGCCAGAAATGGGGTCAACCTTGATCTTGCCGTTAGCGTCACGTACATACATAGGATATACGGGAGCAATCATATTGGCCATCAAGAAGGCGTTACCAGATGAGTTGGTAGTAGTCTGCTCACCGGGGTAGCGGCTTGTGCTGTTGGTGTAAGCGAGGTTAGCACCGAACTTGAGCCACTTCTTAGCCTGGTAGTCAACGTTCAAACGAGTAGAAAGACGGTTGAAACCTGAGTTCTCGATGATACCACCATCCTCCAAGTAACCAGCTGAGAAATAGTAGTTGATACGGTCTGTACCACCTGATACGCCGAGGTTGTACTCCTGACGCATCTGGCTGTTGATAGTACCTGCAGTCCAATCATCGGGAGTGTAGTAGTTCTTACCATCGCTGTAGCCGAGAGTAGCGCGGGGGTCAATCTTACCGTTAGCACCGATGAGGCCAGGAGCATCATTCAATGTGTATACCTGGTAACCTAAGCCCTTGAAAAGGTTGGCGTTAGCATAGGCGTGAGCAGCCTCAGGGCTGTAGCCGAGGTTGTAGTAACCTGCGTTGCGGTAAGCCTGATAGAGAGTCTCCATGTAAGAGTCTGCAGTCTCCAAAACGTCGTAGTTGGGCAACTGACGCTCATTGATACCCCACTTGGCATCGAATGAGATGCGAGCATCGTGGCTCTTACCCTTCTTGGTTGTTACCATGATAACACCGTTGGCACCACGAGCACCATAGAGGGCAGCGGCAGCAGCGTCCTTCAATACTGACATTGACTCAATGTCGTTGGGGTTGATAGAAGAGATGTCACCGTCGAAGGGGATACCGTCAACTACATACAACGGAGTGTTGCTTGCGTAGAGTGAACCGATACCACGGATACGTACGGTAGAGCTTGTACCGGGCTGACCGTTAGCGCTCAAGGTCTGCACACCAGCCATTGTACCAGAGAGGGCGTTGGTGATGTTAGAAACCTGACGGTCCTCCAACTTCGCTGCATCAACAACTGAAGCAGAACCGGTGAAGGCAGACTTCTTAACAGTACCGTAAGCAACCACCATCACATCATCGAGGGCCATACCGTCCTCGGTGAGGATAACCTTGATGGTCTTGCCAACCAAGATTTTTACTTCCTGAGTAGCCATACCCATATACGACACGCGAAGTGTAGTAGCTGAAGCAGGCACGTCAGCGATCACGAACTTACCTTCAATATCAGTAGCGACACCAAGGTCGGTACCAACAACCAATACTGAGGCGCCAATTACAGGCTCACCATCAGCTTCCGAGTATACAACACCCGAAACTTTTGAGGTTTGCGCTGTTGCCAGACCAATACCACCTAGGATAAAGGCCAACATAAATAGCACTTTCTTCATATTGAAAAAGATTAAATTAATAAAAATGAAATTATCACTAATACCTTACTATTCTATGATACGAGAGGGAGTGTTATGAGAACGCTATAAGTGGAGATGAAAGGTACAAAGTCTTCGCGCTACTTGGAAGGTTCTCAATCACGAACTTGCCATCAAGGTCAGTAATGGCACCCAATGTGGGTACGCCCTTTACTGCGACTGTGGCACCAATCACAGGCTCACCATCTTCAGCACCGATGACAAGACCGGTAACCTTAGATACTTGAGCAGTTACTAAGCTTGCACCCATGAAGAGGCAGGCTAATAACATCATCAATTTACCTTTCATAATTTTACAATTAAAGTTAAACAATAAATTTATAGTTGGTTTTAATCTCTCATTTTTCCTTTTCATTCCTTCTGAGAACCAAACTAAGGGCCTGTATTACAGACTCTATCCTTATGTATATATGTAAGTGAAAGGGAATGGCCTTTGCAGCCATCAACGACACTAATACCTATATGATTCCCGTAAGTAGGTCGCAAATGTAGGGCTTATATTTGATATAAGCAAGTGAAAACTAAAAAAATCTTAAAAAACTTGTTTTTATCTCAAAAATCAAGCATTTGCGGAAAGTAATTATTAAAATGATATAAAAATGGCGCAAAGAGGTGACATTTTGAAAGGATTATAAACTGATATCTGATGAAACGATGAAGAAAATTATGTATCGAGCGGTCTTCAACCGCAAGAAGCAACTGAGAAGTGACGGTAGGGGATTAGTGCAGATAGAGGCTTACCTGGAGAGAAGGCGCATGTATATCTCTACACACCTATATATATATGGCACACAATGGGACGAAGCGAGGCGGCAGATCTGCAACCATCCTCATGCCGAAGAGCTAAACTGGATGATTGCCGAGTACATAGTGAAGATGGAAGAGATGGAAATTGCTTTATGGAAACGGGGCGAGGAGGTGTCACTGCATGGCTTGAGAGAATGCATGCACAAAGCAGTTTCGGCGCAATTCCTACCCTTTATGGCTCAAGAGATAGAGCATGGACACATCAGGGAGAGCACACGGGAGAACCGTCGCACGACACTGACCCTACTGCAGGAGTTCCGCGGTGAGATAACCTTCAAGGAACTTACGCCCTACTTTGTCAGTCAATTTGAGGCATGGATGGTATCACGTGGGTATCACACAAATACCATCGGGAAACATCTCTCTCACCTGCGCATCTATGTGAATGCGGCTATCCTGAAGGGGATGATGCGAGAAGAGGATAACCCGTTCCACCGAAGGTGCATCTGGCACAAGCCCTTTCGCCATACGCATCTCACTCCCTTTGAGGTGGCAAAACTGGAACGTACACAACTGCCGCAGTCACTCGGGATGGTGCGCGATGCCTTCCTCTTCTGCTGCTACACAGGGCTACGTTACTCAGACTTCGTAAGGCTAACTACTGCCAACATACAGCGAGGTAGCGTGCACACATGGATACACCTTACGTCTCACAAGACAGGTGCCGAGGTGCACCTGCCCATCGACTTGCTTTTTGGAGGAAAGGCACTACACCTTATTAATGTATATAGTGACAACCTCACGGCATTCTTCGGTTTGGCGGCAAACTCAACCGTCGACAAGCAATTGCTTGCGATAGCCCGTCACGCAGAACTGAGGAAGCACTTCTCTTTCCACTCGGCACGCCATACCAATGCTACGTTGCTATTATCACAGGGCGTAAGCGTAACGACTGTGCAGAAGCTGCTGGGGCACAAGAACGTGCGCACTACAATGAACTACTGCGAGGTAATAGACCATACTGTCATCAAGGAACTCCAGAAAAGCCGAAAGCGGTAGCACAGGGGTAGCACAGGGGAATTGAAAAATGAAAAATGAAAATTGAAAGTTTCTTTCGCGTGCGCGCGCATGTATCATATTGTAAAGCCAGCAGAGAGTAAAAAACAGTTTCCGCGAATAGGTTGTCCGGCTATCCTTGTGGGCTATAGCTCATTGTATATCAGGAGATAAACAAGGACAACCCTGGTTGCCCTCAGGGTGTCCTCAAACGCATATTCATCTGCGCTGTCATCCACGAGGACTTAGTCGCCCATAGTATATTGCATTGATTTATAATGCATTTTCCCCTATTTGGCAGTATATATACATTAATTGTCGGCGACCATACGCGCAATTGGTCGCGACCATGCGCGCAGATGCAGGCGACCATATACGCATATGGTCGCCATCAATAATATGAAATATTGTACAATACAGGGAAAACGCATTATAAAATAGTGTTAGAAGAAACATTGAAGGTTTATATCTCAAGAACTTCTGTTTTTACAAACATTTGATTTTCACACAGATCTCACGAATCTCACGAAGAGCACTTGCTACGCTCGTGCTTGCCATCCGGTTCGTAAACACTCGGCAAAGCCGACAACTGCGAGCCTTTAGCGATGCAGTCTTTGTGAGATT
>JAZONP010000041.1:0-4837 GCA_045654565.1 Bacteroidaceae bacterium | reverse complement strand
AATTATTAATTATTTATAGTTTAATATAGTTGTCTTTTCCACACGAGCGGACAGAGTCCACTCCATATTCGGGGTGCAAAGTTAGTCACTTTCTTCCGATTAGCCAACAATTCTTACGACTTTTTTCAAAGAAAATGTGTTATATAACATTTTTACGTCGAGGGAGATTTTCATCTTTTCAGCATTTTCGCCCCGTTTACGATGTATAATCCTTGGGGGCGATTGGCATTTTCATCCACCTTCACTCCACCCATCGTATAGGTTCCTCCGAGGTATCTGACATAGTAGGGCGATGCGCTGATGGTGGTCGGTTCGCCCAGGTATTTCTGCATATCAGGATATAGGATCACCAAGCTATCGCGTGAATAGAAGTTGATGTCGCTTATCACAGCCGTGCCGTCCGACTTCGAGGAGGTGAGTCCAAACACCGTATTCATTGCCTTTCCGTTCGACGACATTTCAAAGGTACCCTCTCCGAAGTGGTCATTAAGTCCACTCTCCAGGACATCCCACACGAACAAGAAGTTTCCGCCCTCGGTGCGCAACATATAGGTGGGCTCCACCTGCGTACCATGGTTAGCTCCTAAGAGCCACCACAGGTATGCCGACCCCGACGTGCGCTTCAGCGAGCGTCCACACACCGTGAAATAGCGTCGATCGGCGCTGATGACCGTGCTCCCATCATTATAGGTGGCATATTGCAACGCAATGTTATTGCTTCCCTGCTTGCCATACACCGTGATGGTGTTAGCTTCATCATCATAGGTCACCTTATTGACGCGCGCGGCATCGCCCGACACCCAGTGTGTGCACACAAACGAATAGTGGGGCGCGAGGGCATAGTCCTTCAGCAGGCGCAGGTAGTAGAGGCCCGGGGCTGGGGTATTACCCGATGCGGTGAAGCGCACGGTGATGCTATCTCTCAGCACACCATCCTCCATCAGCATCTCCTCGTCGATGGGGTATTCCCAATTGTAGTGTCCGGTGAAGGATTTCGTCTCCAGGGTCATGGTGACCAGCTTCTTGCCGTTGACAGATATGGTGACCACGCGCCCTGCGTCGGCCGAGTGGAAGCGACACATCAGCGACACGTTCTCCTTTACGCCTTGCGTTGCCAACTGGTAGCTGAACCATTGACCGCTCTGCGCATCCACATAGAATTCTCCGTCATAGGATCCTTTGCCGAAGGTACCTTGCAACACATGTCCCGCATCGCTCTGCTGCTCACCGGTAGCCACATAGTCAAGTGTGCGGTTGTTGAGTCGCATCAATGCCTCCTCTTCGGCCATCACCTGCAAGCGTATCTCCTCCCACTCCTTTGCGGTGAGTTGTTGCCAGTAGGTCATGTAACGTGCTTCGTGAATGGTATAGAAGGGTTGCAATGTGAGTCCCTCCCAGCGGTTGCTGTTATAAAGTCCCGGGCGTATCTTGAAGTGCAGTTTCTCGACATCTACCATATAGATGGAGTCGAGCACATGCTCGCGTTCGCCGATGAGCATCGGTGCCGACGTGAGGCTCAGCTGCGCACCTTGTCCGGGAGCATGATCCATACGTCCCTCGCCAGCATGTTGGCCAGTGAGGTTCTCGGTGCTGGTCACGGCGCCGAGCAAGATGGGGCCATAGCGCAGGGCGATATAGGCGTCATAGCCCGGGCAGGGCAAGTAGTTGAGTTGCATGGGTAGCGACACCTCGACGACGTCACCCACCTTCCAGCTCTCCTTCAGCAGAGCATATCCGTCGGCCACCTCGACATGCTGGGCCACACCGTTGACCGCTACGCTCCACCCGTCGCACCATGCGGGCTGACGTACGGCGAGGGTATACTCACCCGCCCTATCGATAGTGATCGTGCTACGTTGCTCATAGGGGAAGCGGGTCTGCTGGGTGAGTGCATAGGTCTCGTTCTCCAGCTTCGATGCCACGAAGAGGTTCACATACAGCGTGTTCTTCTCCACGTCGCGACTATAGACAAACTCACCATACTTGCTATGGTTCTCCATGCCCGTACCCACGCAGCACCACATGCCCTGGTTCACTTGTGAATACATGCGATAGTGCTGTGGGCGCAATGAGGTGAAGTAGACGTAGCCCCCCGTCTCAGGGTGTTGTGTCGACAGGATGTGGTTAAACATCGCCATCTCATAGAAATCGGCATACTTGCCGTTTGCCTCACCGGCAAAAAGAGCCTCGGTGAGCTTCAGCATATTGTTCGTGTTGCAGCTCTCGGGGCCATCAGTCATGGTGATATGGTGATGGCAGTTGCTACGTTGCACGAAGTGTTCGTTCACACTGTTTCCGCCCAACGCCACGGTACGGTTGTCCACCACGTCGGTCCAGAAGTTCTCTGCCGCCGTATGATATCTGGCATTGCCTGTCTGATTCTGTTGTGCCAGTCGCTCATAGCCGAGATACTTGGGCACCTGCGTATTGGCATGCTTGTTGTCGAGAAAGGTAGTGTTCACCGTCTGCATGTTGTCCACCATCATCTTGTGCGTGTAGCGTTGTGCCGCTACCAGGTACCGCTCGTCGCCGGTCATCTGATAGGCATCGGCAAACATCTCATTGATGCCACCATGCTCGGTGTTCAGCACGTCCTGTATCTGCGCATCCGTCAGGTTGCTTATGAGGTTCACCCCCCAGTCACACATCTTGAGGAAGCACTCGCGCGCCTTCTCGTTGCCAGCATAGAGCCATGCATCGCGAAATCCAGCAAACACCTTATGTATGGTATAGAGAGGTACGTTACCCCGATTTTGGTTATACCGTGTCAAGTCGCCCCTATAGAGTCCCGTCCACACGTCATTGTCGGGAAGTCCGCCCACATAGCCATAGAGTCCCTCCGTATTGTTATCAAACACCGCCTGACACTGGGCCATCTTATCGATCACATACTCCATACGTTCCTTCATGCGCTCCTTCATCGCCTCCTCGTGGGTGGCAGCATAGGCCAGCGCCAAGGCCGAGAGGTAGTGTCCGCCTACATGGCCGTCAAGGCGGAAGTTGCCCGACCCCCAGTTGGGGAAGTTCGGGTGCTGTGCCTCCCACCCACTGATACCTGCCTGCCTGAAGTAGGGTGTCAACAATCGGTCGACATCATACTCGAGCAGCGTCTCGTTGTTCAGGTCGAGTGCCGTCTTGAACATGCTCTCGGTCAGCGTGACCTCCTCGAGGTCAAACAGATGGGGGTAGAGTTTGCTTTGCGCAAGTCCCGTCGACGTCGCCATCAGTGCGAGGCATCCCGTCAAGATAAGGTTCCGTGTCTTCATATTATAGATTATTGTATTATAGATTACTATATTCAGCGTATTGTATTATGCTTTCTTCCGCTTCATGTTCCAGCGGTTGTGTGTCCATAGCCACATATGGGGTTGTGCCTTGATATCCTCCTCCAGCATCTGCATATAGCGCTTGCTGTAACCATATTCATCCCCCTCGATGGGCTCGATGGGGTGATAGGTTAACTCATAGTATCCACGTCGCACACACTTCATGCTGCCATAGACGAAGTGTGCATCCAGCTTGCGACCCATTCCCTCACCGCCTGTTATGATAGGAGTTTCTTGTCCCATAAATTCCATCCACTCAGGCTCGGGACGGCGTGGTGGGCGCTGATCCGCAATGAGTCCAAGAAGAATTTTCTTTTCCTCTCGTACATTCGTAATGATATAGCGCAGAGACTGCTTCTGAGACACTCCTACCGAATGGAAACGACTGCGCAAATGAAACATCAAGCGGTCCATAACCTTATCCTTTAATGGATGATATATCTGTACGGCTTCAATATCGGGATGCATCCACATGGTGATGGATATCATGTACTCCCAGTTGCAGTGATGTCCAAGGTAAAGGAAGATGGGGCGACTGTCAGCACACAGCTGTTCTATGTATTCGGGATTGGTAAAGCGCAAGTGACGCTTCATCTGCTTATCGGAGATGTGCATCAGTTTCAATGTCTCTACCAAGTAGTCACAGAAGTGGCGATAAAAGGCCTTTTCTATCTGTATAATTTCCTGTTCTGACTTCTCGGGGAAAGCATTCACAAGGTTCTTACGGGTTACCGCACGACGATACTTTGCAACATAATAGACGATAGGATATAATAGCACACTACTTATAGCATGAAGCAGCCAATATGGCCAAATTGCCAAAGCCTTGATGGCCACATATATGAATACGTATTTTATTTTGTCCTTCATCGTTATTTCGTTTCGTATTCCGCGTATAGTACATCCAGATGGTCTACACTACTATCTTTAATCATTCTTATACCACGAAGCATACATGAGGTATTGTCGTGCTATGCGTTGGTTCAACTCTCGGCTCTGCTCGGGGTCTACCTGCTTGACAAACTTCGCCGGCACACCCGCCCACAACTCATTAGGGCCAATGATTGTGCCCGAAGTCACCACAGCTCCGGCTGCCACGATAGCCCCCTCGCCCACCACCACGTGGTCGAGTAGCGTAGCCCCCATGCCGATGAGCGCATTATCCTTCACCGTAGCACCATGAATGGTCACGTTATGCCCCACCGACACATTGTCGCCAATCTCGATGGTCGACTTCTGGTACAACGTGTGCAGCACGCTACCATCCTGTATGTTCACTCCATTGCCGATGCGTATGCTATTAACGTCACCACGCAGAACAGCGTTAAACCAAATACTGCAATCGTGACCAATCACCACATCGCCAATGATAGTAGCATTGTCAGCCAAATAACAATTCTCGCCCATCTTTGGCGTAAATCCACTGACAGATTTCACTAGTGCCATCAATATTCTATGTAATTACGTTCACAAAGGTAATGCAAGCGGAGCGAAGAACAAAATAATTATAA
>JAZONP010000040.1:0-26052 GCA_045654565.1 Bacteroidaceae bacterium | reverse complement strand
AGCGCCATAATCTCCGACGCATTGCCACGGATGATGGTTGGGTGGCACTCACGGATAATCTCCCATGCCGTCTCAGTGCGGTAGGGCGTGGCGCCCGCTCCTACGGGGTGGAGCACGATGGGCTTGCCCAAGCGGTGTGCCGCACGGCCTGCCGCAAGCATACCGCGCACCCACTCGGCATCGAGCGTACCGATGTTGATCACTAAGGCCGAAGCAATAGCTACCATATCGTCCATCTCCTCCACGGCATGTGCCATGACGGGCGATGCACCTATGGCCAGCAGGGCGTTGGCCGAAAAATTCATTGCTACGTAGTTGGTGATGTTGTGTACCAACGGACTCTTTGCGCGAACGAGCGCAAGGTCTCTCTTGAGATGTTCTTGATTCATATTTTCCTCTCTACAATTATGTTAGCAGGTTCAAAGGGTATAATCTCAGCCTACCTTCTTACGGGTAAGCACCCCTAATACTATATGTCTGGAAGCTTCACAGAACGCCTGTTGCAGGCGTCCGCTTGCTTATCCAATGCAAATGTATGCAAAGTTTTTTAATTCTACACACCAACGTGATGTTTTTTGAGGACAATATAGGTATTCGAGCTTTTAGGCAACACCCATATCGCCGCGTATGTTTCAACTTTGACAGCTCTAAATGGTAGTACTTCCGTGTAAGTACTCGAGTACCGACGGCCAAGTACTGCAGTACTTCCGTGTAAGTACTGACCATCATAGCTTTCTTCAGAATTTCCACACCTTGAAGTCTGTGGCTGAGGCATAGCGCTGTAGCAATGCAGCAGTCATATCTGCTGCTTCTTGCAGTCCCTTATCGCCATTGTAGCCATTAATGATGGCAAGGATGTGTGTGGTGCCAATATCCATCTTAGTGCGCTCGTGGTCACTGGTGGGAGTACCTATGCCTCCTTCGGCATCGCGTATGACCGGCATAAACTCTATGTTGAGCGGTCCGCGACCGATACCTTCGAAAGGTTCCTCGTGACGACCGATGCCAAGGCACAACTCCTTACCCGCAATCTTATCGGCATCGAAGCCGCCGATGGAGTAGCCCGTACGCAGAGAGACGAGATTGATGAGATCCACCAATGTGTCTATACGATAGAGGTCGAGCCCGCGCAGCAAGCGACGGCGCAAAGCCTCTGCCGAAGGACGGTAGCGGCTGGGGTCTTTGCCACAAGCACGATAGGCCTCACGCGTAGCCATGATGGCTTGCTGTTGCTTGATACTCTCGGTGCTTTCGGTAGATTGGAGATGGGCGGTAAACTGTGCTATCTCCCTCCATAAACCTTCGTCGTAGGCGCTATTCTTCACTGTGGCATATACGGCAATGCCGCGATATCGTGGCCACTTCGCTTTTATTTCTTCTGATACACTGATATGGAACATGGGGTTGCTTAGGGTATAGTGTGTAAAGTTAATTGTCATCCTGAACGACAGTGAACCTTTAGGTCGCTGGCCCGAAGGGGAAAAGCAAGGGTCCCGCGCAAGTCTCAGGCAGAGTCCACTGTGAGATACTTCGTTTCACCCAGTATGGCACAAGGCGTATAGGAGCAACAACTCTTGGGCAAAGGTACACGATGTTTGCTATATTCACAAAAATAGAGGGGTAAATTTTGCTGTTTGCCAACAATGCCTTACCTTTGGCTATCAATGCTCATAGCTCATTGCTCAAAGCCCAAAATGATTGACGAAGCCACATTAGCCTTTATCAAAGAGCATCGTAACGATGACGTACGTAGCCTGGCTCTACAAGCCACACGATACCCCCAAGTGGACATGCGCGTAGCAGCTACCCAAATCGAGGGACGCCGACTGGCCTCGATCAAGCTCCCCGCATGGGCTGCGGTAGAGGGTATCGTATTTCCTGTGCGCCTCTCCATGGAACAGTGCTCCTCAGAGGCGACGGCAAACTACAAGGCTTCTTTGGTGGATGGTGAACGCCTGGCAGACCTCACAGGAGGTTTTGGCATTGACTGCAGTTATATGGCAGAGCAGTTCAACGAAGTCACCTA
This sequence comes from Bacteroidaceae bacterium, assembly GCA_045654565.1. Lineage (GTDB taxonomy): Bacteria > Bacteroidota > Bacteroidia > Bacteroidales > Bacteroidaceae > UBA1189. The sequence goes on along the minus strand of JAZONP010000040.1, from coordinate 24,026 downwards.
CATAGAGCGTAATGCAGAACTATGCCGTATCGCGAAACACAACTTCGCACTTCTGGGCAAGCCAATCCGTGTGGTCAATACCGATAGCGAGGAGGCTCTTGCTGAACTTCCTCACCAAGACTGGATATTCGTAGATCCCGCACGCAGGGACCGAGGCGGCAATAAGGTGGTATCGTTAAGCGACTGCGAGCCCGATGTGTGCCGATTGGAAGAGTTACTCATGAAGAAAGCCGCGCGCGTAATGATAAAATGTTCGCCAATGCTTGACATCTCCCAAGCCATCCGCGAACTACACTCAGTGAGCGAAGTTCATGTAGTAGCAGTCAACAACGAATGCAAAGAGTTGCTGCTTATACTTGGAGGGGAGAGCACAAAGGAGATTCCTATACACGCCATCAACCTGCAAGGAGGACATACGCAGCAGTTTGCCTTTACTGCAGAGCAGGAGGCCGAAGCATCATGCACCTACGCCGCAGTCATCGGCACCTATCTCTATGAACCCAATAGTGCATTGATGAAGGCAGGATGCTACCGACTCCCTGCCGAACGCTTCGGACTCACGAAACTACACCGCAATACGCATCTGTATACATCTGACACGCTGATTAGCGACTTCCCTGGACGCATATTCCAGGTGGAGAGAGTTTGCGGATTCGGCAAACGAGAGCTGAAAGCACTCGGCATCAGACAGGCCAACCTTGCCGTGCGCAATTTCCCCGAGCATGTGGACAACCTAAAAAAACGCCTTAAAATCAGCGACGGAGGCGCTCGTTACCTCTTTGCCACCACGCTCGATGACGAGACAAAGACGCTTGTTGTATGCACGAAAGTGTGAAAAAAATCACTTTTACACCTATTTATAATAGCGATTCATTTTTTTTGTCTACTTTTGCGGCGATTTTTCTAAAACAGCGTTGATATTATGCAAAAGAATCTGGTGATAGTGGAGTCTCCCGCTAAGGCTAAGACGATAGAGAAGTTTCTCGGTAAGGATTATAAAGTGATGTCGAGTTTTGGTCATATTCGCGACTTGAAGACGAAGGACTTCAGCATCGACGTCGAGACTTATGCACCAACTTATGAGATACCCTCCGACAAGAAGAAGGTGGTCGAAGATTTGCGTAAGGCAGCCTCAGCAGCCGAGATGGTGTGGCTTGCATCCGATGAAGACCGCGAGGGAGAAGCCATCAGCTGGCACTTGTATGAGGTATTGGGACTGACCCCCGAGAAGACCAAGCGCATCGTATTCCACGAGATTACCAAGGATGCTATCCTCAATGCTATTCAGACGCCCCGCGAGATTGACATCAACCTCGTCAATGCGCAGCAGGCTCGCCGCGTGCTCGACCGTATCGTGGGTTTCAAACTCTCGCCCGTGCTGTGGAAAAAGGTTAAGCCATCGCTTTCGGCAGGCCGCGTACAATCAGTTGCCGTACGCCTCATCGTAGAGCGTGAGCGCGAGATTCAAGGCTTCACTCCTGAAGCCGCCTACCGCGTAGTAGCCCTATTCTTAGTGCCCAACGCCGAGGGAGGAACGTCCGAACTGAAAGCCGAGTTAGGCACACGATTCAGGGAGAAAGCTGAGGCCGAAACATTCCTCGCACAATGCAAGGAGGCCATCTTCACTATCGAAGGAGTAGAGACTGAGCCTGTAGTGCGCTTCCCCGCAGCACCCTTCACCACATCTACCTTGCAACAGGAGGCTGCCCGCAAGTTGGGGTTCTCGGTGTCGCAGACAATGACTATCGCTCAACGCCTCTACGAATCGGGACAAATCACCTACATGCGTACCGACTCGACTAACCTGTCATCGCTCTGTCTCGGTGCCAGCAAAAAGGTCATCACAGAGAATATGGGTGCCGAGTATCATAAAGCGCGTAACTTCAAGACAAAAGCTAAGGGTGCACAGGAGGCTCACGAAGCCATACGCCCCACCTATATGGACCGTCAGACCATCGAGGGCACAGCAGCCGAACACCGACTCTATGAACTCATCTGGAAGCGCACCATAGCATCCCAGATGGCCGACGCACAATTAGAAAAGACCATTGTCACCATCAGCATGAGCGGCTCACCATACACCTTTGAGGCTACAGGCGAGGTGGTCAAGTTCGATGGTTTCCTCCGTGTATACCGCGAAACCACTGCCGACGACATCGACGATAATCAAGACACCAACATACTGCCACCCGTACATCATGGGCAGCAACTCCACTATTCTGAGATAACTGCCACTGAGCGCTACACTCAGCATCCCAGACGCTACAATGAGGCCAGCCTCGTACACAAACTTGAGGAGCTGGGAATCGGTCGTCCCTCAACGTATGCGCCCACTATCAGCACCATCCAGAACCGCGACTACGTGGTCAAGGAGGACCGCCCCGGACAGGAGCGAATGATTAATGTACTGAAGCTCAAGGGAGACAAACTCACCGACAAGCAGACCCGCGAGACCTACGATAAGGCCAAGGCACGCCTCCTCCCGACCGATGTGGGTACTGTCGTAAACGATTTCCTTACCGTCAACTTCCCCCAAGTGCTCGACTATGCCTTCACGGCGACCGTAGAGAAGGAGTTCGACGAGGTTGCCGAGGGACAGAAACCCTGGGAGGACGTAATCGATGAGTTCTACAAGGACTTTGCCCCCCTCATCGAGCAGACCATGGCAATCAAGCAGGAGCGCAAGGTGGGCGAGCGCGTGCTCGGCACCGACCCCAAGAGCGGTCGCCCCGTATCGGTAAAAATCGGTCGTTTCGGCCCCGTAGTACAAGTAGGCCTTGCCTCCGACACAGAGAAACCCCGCTTCGCACAGCTACAGAAGGGACAGTCTATCGATACAATCACTCTCGAAGAGGCACTCGCACTCTTTGCCCTACCCCGTACACTCGGCGAATATGAAGACACGCCATTGGTGGTGAACGTAGGCCGCTTCGGTCCCTACGTACAGTTGGGTAAGCAGTATGTGAGCCTTCCCGCAGGCACCGACCCCATGGCCTTGACATTGGAAGAAGGCATCGAACTCATCGAGAAGAAACGTCAGTTTGAGCAACAACGACAGCTCAAGACCTTTGCAGAGAACCCTGAAGTGGAAATACTCAATGGAAGGTATGGCCCCTACATTGCCATGGGAGGTAAGAACTATAAGATCCCTACAGGCGTCGACCCTACCTCACTCGACCTTGCAGCCTGCATGGCCATCATCGAGAAGGCAGCAGACAAACCTGCAGCTCCACGTCGTCGAAAGAAGTAAATTCCCATGACACGCATCCTACTCGTCGGCTTCATGGCCGCCGGCAAAACAACATTGGGCAAAGCCTTGGCACGTGACCTCGGCTTGCAGTTCATCGACCTTGACCACTACATTGAAAATCGCTTTCACTGCACGGTCTCACAACTCTTCATCGAACGTGGTGAGGAGGGTTTTCGCCAAATTGAACGTACGATGTTACATGAGGTAGCCGAGTTCGAAGATGTCATCATCGCCACAGGAGGTGGCACCCCCTGCTTCTTCGACAACATGGAATACATGAATGCGCAAGGTACGACAGTATTCCTCGAAGCATCCGTTGATGTCATCTACACCCGATTAACCATTGCCCGCACACAACGTCCCTTGGTAGCAGGAAAAAGCTCCGAGGAGCTGCGCCAATACATCACCAAGATGCTTGAGCAACGGAGCCCCTTCTACACGCGTGCTACCCACACATTCTGCGCCAACCGATTAGAAAACATTTGTCAAGTCGAAGAGTCGGTTAAGCTATTCAAAAAAGAGATTTTACGAGCATAAAGTCACAAAAAGCGATATAGATATACACAAATCAAAAAAAATAGTCTATATTTGCTATCATTTTCACATTTAGCACACAAATCTAGTACAATGGAAAAGATTGACGAATTAGATAAGAGAATCTTGGATATCATATCCAAGAATGCCCGTATCCCTTTCAAAGATGTAGCCGATGAGTGTGGTGTATCTCGCGCCGCCATACACCAGCGTGTACAGCGTCTAACAGATATCGGTGTTATAAGCGGTTCTGGTTACCACATCAACCCCAAAAAGTTGGGATTCCACACTTGCACCTACGTGGGCCTAAGCCTTGCTAAGGGTTCTATGTACAAGGAGGCTATTGAGGAACTTAAAAAGATTCCCGAGATTGTAGAGGCCCACTTCACGACGGGTCCATATAGTGTGATTGTGAAACTCTATGCCCGTGACAATGAACACCTGATGACCCTCCTCAACGAGCGAATCCAGGAGATCCCCGGCGTGATGGCCACAGAGACCATGATTTCGCTTGACCAGAGCATCAAGAAAGAACTTCCCGTCACAATAGAGCAGTAAGGCTATGCCACAATTAAATATAGAAGAGGAATATACTGCGCTGCATTCCTCTTTTCCTGTATATAAGCGCCGCCCTATCATCGGTATCACGGGCAACTACGACACAGGCACCTGTACTCTACTTGAAGGGTACTACCGCTCGGTGCTTGAAGCCGGTGGAACACCACTCATTATCCCGCCATCCGAAGACACCGATGCTATGGTGAGTCTACTTGAACGTGTAGATGCACTAATCTTTTCTGGCGGGGGCGACATCAATCCCCTCTACCTCGGTGAGGAGCCTCAACGCGAACTCGGTAGCATCAACCCCGCCCGTGACTGGCATGAGCTAATGCTTATGCGTCTTGCTGCCAACCGCCAAATCCCCATCCTCGGCATCTGTCGCGGGCTACAGGTCATGACTGCAGCTCTTGGAGGCAAACTATATCAAGACATATACAATGAGGCTTCGGCCACGCTCAAGCATAGCCAAAAGACCGAACGCTACGTGGTCACCCACACCGTACGTATCACTTTTGGGACTCTCTTACACAAGATATTCGGTACCGAGACATTGGCAGTCAACTCCTTTCACCACCAAGCAGTGAGAGAAATCGCACCAGGCTTTGTCGCGTCGGCCTTCTCGCCCGATGGCATCATCGAAGCCGTCGAGAGCATCTGCTACAAGTCCATGATAGGTGTGCAGTGGCACCCCGAGTGCATGATTCTCGGTGGTGACCGTAGCATGCTCCCGCTCTTCGAGTGGCTCGTAGGCGAAGCGCGTTCCTACAGTGAGGCCCGTGAACTGCATCAACGCGTACTCACACTCGACACACACTGCGACACCCCTATGAAATTCGACCAACAAGTGGATTTCGCCTGTCGCGACCCACGCATCCTCGTCGACCTGCACAAGATGACCGAGGGGCACCTTGACTCCACCATCATGGTAGCCTATCTCCGACAAGAAGAACGCGATGCAGCCTCGCTCGATGCAGCCTTTGCCAAGGCTGAGCGTCTACTTAGCCAGATAGAAACTATGGTAGCACAACATGCCGAGAGTGTGGCCATTGCCTACACCCCCGACGACCTCTATCGTCTCAAGCGCGAGGGACGCCGTGCCCTGATGCTGGGTATCGAGAACGGCTACGCCATCGGCCTCGATCCCCAACGCGTGGAACACTTCCGCCAACGTGGTGTGGTCTATATGACGCTCTGCCACAATGGCGACAACGACCTGTGCGACTCTGCACGCGGCAACCATGAGCATGGAGGTCTCAGTCCCTTAGGCCGTACCGTCATCCATGAGATGAATCGAGTGGGTATGATGATCGACCTCTCCCATGCTGCAGAAAGCAGTTTCTACCAAGCAATCGAAGTTAGCTGTACCCCCATCGTGTGCAGCCACTCCTCTGCACGCGCCCTGTGCGACCACCCGCGTAATCTCACCGACGACCAACTACGTGCCCTCGCGACCTCTGGCGGTGTGGCACAAGTATGCCTCTACGATGGGTTCCTGCGCAAAGAGGGCGGTGCCACTATCGATGATGCAGTACGCCACATCATGCATATGGTGAGTGTAGCAGGTATCGACCATGTGGGCATAGGTACCGACTTCGACGGCGACGGAGGCATCATCGGCTGTGCCGACGCATCCGAAGTCATTAACCTCACCCGCCGCCTACGTGCCGAAGGTTTCACAGAGCAAGATATTGAGAAACTCTGGGGAGGCAATTTCCTTCGTGTGATGAGAATAGTTCAAACAGCATCAACTCCTAATTCCTAACTACTAACTTCTAATTAACGATATGTACTCACTCAAAGAACTCTACCGCATAGGTCATGGTCCCTCAAGCAGTCACACAATGGGCCCCCGCAATGCAGCCACTCAGTTCCTTAACCTCAATGCAGGAGCCGCACGTTTCGAGGTCACTCTCTATGGCAGCCTCGCGGCCACAGGCAAAGGTCACATGACCGACCAAGCGATCCTCGAGGTGTTGGGCGAGGAGCGTACCTCCATCGTGTGGGAGCCTAAACAATTCCTCCCCTTCCACCCCAATGGCATGAAATTCCGCGCACTTGATGCAGGGGGTGAGCGCACCGCAGAGTGGACCGTCTATAGTGTGGGCGGAGGTGCACTTGCCGAAGAGGGTCAGACCCCAATTGAGCATAAACAAGTTTACGACATGAACACCTCTACCGAGATCCTCTCATGGTGTATCTCCACAGGCAAGAGCTACTGGGAATATGTCGAGGAATGCGAAGGCCCCAGCATTTGGGAATACCTACAAGAGGTATGGCATACGATGAAAGAGGCTGTTCAGCACGGACTTGAGCAAGAAGGTGTACTCCCAGGCCCGCTTTGTTTGCGTCGTAAGGCCGCCAACTACTTTGTGCGTGCTGAAGGTTACCAACAGTCAATGCGTACTCGTGGATTGCTCTTTGCCTATGCTTTGGCGGTAAGTGAAGAGAATGCTGCAGGTGGTAAGATTGTCACTGCGCCCACTTGCGGTTCGTGTGGAGTTCTTCCTGCAGTACTCTATCACCTCTACAAGTCACGCAATTTCTCTGAGCAACGAATCTTGCGCGCCCTAGCTACTGCTGGCCTCTTCGGCAACATTGTCAAGACTAATGCGTCTATCTCTGGTGCCGAGGTAGGTTGTCAAGGCGAGGTGGGCGTAGCCTGCGCCATGGCTGCTGCCGCTGCAGCTCAGCTCTTCGGTGGCACCCCCTCTCAGATTGAGTATGCTGCCGAAATGGGTCTCGAACATCACCTTGGCCTCACCTGCGACCCCGTGTGCGGACTTGTGCAAATCCCCTGCATTGAGCGTAATGCCTATGCTGCCGCCCGTGCCATGGATGCCAACTCCTATGCTATGTTTACCGATGGTGTACACCGCGTATCGTTCGACAAGGTAGTCGAGGTTATGAAGAAAACTGGTCACGACCTCCCATCACTTTATAAGGAGACATCAGAGGGTGGTCTCGCCAAGAACTACAAGCAAATGTGGGGCAACGAGCACTCTACAATGTATTTCTAAATACAGAGAGGGATAGTCTTATTAAATAAAATAAAAACAGAGCGATGAGGATCCTCATCGCTCTGTTTTTTTATCTTCAGTTCCTTTCAGTGGTTGATCCATTTTACCTGCTCACAAGTTTGTTCACCACGTATATAAAGTATGCATATTCCCGATGCGTCAACACCTTTAGAAGCGACCATTTCTTCTACCTCATTACGAGCACAATTAAAAGTAGCCACATGATATCCTTCAATGGTATATACATCCACATTTACAGGCATATCGGAATGACAATAGGCAACATCGTTTGTTGATGATTTCAGATGCAAGTAGCCCTCTTTCCAATGTGTAGTGTCCCATTCGACACCCTCTATTTCAGGCAGTTCAAACGAAGGTGTTCCTGACACCGTATTGGCCGAGAATATACGTATCGAGTCACCAGCTTGCAACGTGTGAGTATTTGCCAACCTTACGTTGAAGACACCATTCATACGTAGTATTCCTACATTATCAATCATGGCACATCCATTTCCACTCGAGCTTTTCTTAGCAGACGCACACTTACGTACCACCAATTGGTATACAGAGTTCTTATTAAAGGTCACGTTCTTTCCACCAAAGTCGAGCAAGCCCGTAGTGGAATTAACGCTAGAACCGACTTGCAGCGTTCCGCTAATTGTAGTCTTCGAATTGGTCATAGTCCCTTTCGATGATGTTATACCCAAGAAGCTTGCTCCACTTGCGACAGTGAGTTCACCCGTACCGAGTGCAGCCCCCGAAGCAAGATGGAGAGCACCATCTTTGATGGTGGTACCTCCCGAGTGGGTGCTTACCCCCGTAACGGTCATCGTACATGTCCCAACTTTGTTGAATATGCACTTATTACTTCCTCCACCATCGCTGAATATACCATCAAAGGTAAAATCCCCATCTGTATCGAAGCTATTTCCGATATTCCATGTATTGTTTCCATTAACAACCGCTTGGCTAGTAAAATCTGCAATAGGTTGAATCAGTTGTCCCTTACCCGTAAGTTTTCCGATTGTAAAAGATTTAGCCACATTTGAAACCGTACAACCCTCGGCCAGATAGAGTGTTCCCTTAGGCATACCGAGCGAACCATCAAGAGGTAAGCATATCGTACTTGTGACGTGGCGGATAGTACCTTCAAACTCACTCCAATTGCCAGTTATGCGAACACGCTGCACGGTATTACGAGGTACGATGGTCAGTGTTCCTTTACCTGTCAATTTATTTGCATAAGCTGTGTAGTATATCCCTGTGAGTTGCCATGTAGCAGACTTCCCTTCGGGCACATAGATGCCATGTGTAGTGGCCTGCACGTCATCCCATAATGTACCAGTCTGCATTTCTACGCTTCTTACGGCATTATTATCTTGGATAGCTACATCTCCTCCTGTCATAACGAGGCGGTCAAGTGCTCCCGCCTTCATCAAGAAGAGACATCCCTTCCCCCTTTTTGTCAGTGTGGTACCCGAGATTGATGCATTCATCTTGAAGTCAGCTGCGACATCCAGCACTCCACCCTCATCGACCATCTTCATCGGAGAACCCATCTCCGTAGCTGCAGTGACTTGCAATACTGCACCATTCTCCATAGTAAACCGATCTGCTACTGAAGTGATGGCACCGAGATTTCCCTCTGCTTCATATTGGTTTGACAGCGTTGCAACCTTGGTGACACCTCCTTGTAAATGATTCCCTCCGGCATAGCTATTGTTACCAGACATAATCACAGTCCCTGGCCCCTTTTGAGTGAACACGGCCTGACCCGCGATTGCTCCATCTCCTTTAAACGTGAAGTCTTCACTACTATTCACCGTGATAGAGGCTGGCAACACATCTTCACTGATGTTTACAATCATACTTTGTGCATTGTCGTCAAACACCACATCATCACCGGCGACAAAGCCTGTAGCCTTATCTTCAAGACTAAAGTTTTCAGTCTCTGCAATATCCCATGTATTGTTTTGACTTCCTATCCACGTAATGGTAGCTGGTTCACGTTGACTAAATATCTCTACAATGAGTTTCCCATCTTCCACATATAGGCTCTTCTTAGAGGTCGCTATACCCTCAAGGATAATGTCGTCCACTGATCCCTCGATATCTCCGACTTCACCTATAACATATTTTCCCGGTGCCATTCTTGACTGCCCGCCTATAGGATGTCCCACGACCTCAATCACCGGCATCAAATAAGTTGGTCCACCTTTAGTCCATGCCGTACCAGTCTTACGTTCTATCTTTAGCGTGTTAACATTGATCTTATCAGCAGTAAGGTCATTAGCATAGAGATCTACGACTATACGTGAGCCAAAGCCTAGTGACAGCACATCCGCTCCGATATAAGAAGCCGCAGCATTTGACTCCCTTTTCCCTATTTCGATGACCGCCCCATAATCAGCCTTAATGCTTAAGAACTCACCTTTGTCGCTATAGAGATGGGTATGACGATTCAGCCATAACGGCGACTTCATCATTGAGCCATCAAAGCAGAGTGTACCTCCCCACACATTAGTCTCTCCAGTGTGTGTAAAATCGGCCTTAGGTAGTACTAAAGTACCATCTCCCTGCTTCACCAGACATGCGTTGCCACTAAGGCCACCACCTGTTGCGGTACAGGTATAAACCGTTCGATTAATTTTTGTCTCCTTGGTTGTACATTCACTGGGAGCCGTACCTTGTACCCATGTGGGTGTATTAAATGTAAGCACAGAGGGTTGTACTCCCACGGCAATGTTCACGTTCATATTCGCATTACCAGACACCAAGACATGTTGTCCGTCCATAGCTGCATCTATGGTCTCTCCATTAGCGACAACAATGCGTCCCGTGGTAGTGAGTGGAGGTGGAGCCTGGGTGATACCCTCCATTTCCCCTAAAAAGTAACTGGTATGGGGAGGTTGGTTGTAACCACACATCTGCCATACCATAGCATTACGATATTGATGATCATGCCATAAAGAGTAGTTACGCCACTCCGTAGGTATAGGGGTAGAGTATATACGAATGTTGTTAGCTGCAGTACGCATTATAATCTCCTCGCGCCAGTCACCGAAGATATCTCCTTGGAAACAGGGCGTAGATTTCGTGTCATTATTGGTCATAGAGCCCACGCAAGTATATATGGGTGTCCACGATCCATACTTTGCCACACAGCCCTCTGTGTTCTTTCCGTTCAAAGAGTTGAATGTCTCCTCACATAAATCACCATCCCAATAGATACGGAAGTTCGTATGCACCCCATCAGCGACAAGTCCGCTCACACCCTCGTTAGTAATAGTGCTTATTGCCCCCTCCGTAGCAGAACATCCAAGGGCTCCAGGAAATGCATTAGTAAAGTTACCAGCCATGCTACGCCCATCGTCACGATTGCCAGCATGGTGATGGTACACCTTACTGGTAGTTGCATCACGATAGTTATTACCCCACACGGGACTATTCTCCAAGCAGGCATAGATTTCCTGTCCATGGCGATATGGGTCGAAATCGCTACAATGCTGCGCGTCTCCATGACCAAGGCCAGTGGTTGATAGTCCGTAGCCATTGTCATCGATAACCATCGAGCCGAACACAATCTCATCACGTCCATCCATATCTACATCAGCAACTCCGTAGTTGTGATATCCTTGTGACTTCCATGGACCATTTGCATTACATGTCCAACGCCAGCGCTCTATCAACGTATGTGTATTGGGGTCTACATCATAAGCAATCATCTTGTGGCGGGTATAGATACCACGTGCAAGGAAAATGCTCGGTTTGCAACCATCCAGATAGGGAGCACCCACGAAGTGCTTCGAGCAGCGGTGTCCATAACCATCTCCCCAGGCACGATTTAGGTCCGTTTCACCCTGTTCCAGACGTCTCAGCGGATAAGGGATACATTGATAGGGGCGTCCCGTAAGACCATCCAAATAAAGTAGATACTCTCCGTCAGTAGTTACAAACCAGTTGGTTCCACCTCCCGTAGCACCACGTACATTCTTCGCTGCATTACCCACTGTATAGGTCGTCCCATCAGCCATATGTATCACTGTACCATCAGCAGCACGCATCACAGCCTCAGCACGGCCATCACCATCCCAATCATAAGCCATGATATTCTGCTCATTATTTTGGAAGTCACCCATATTAGGGCCACAATTCACCCACCACAACCGTGTACCATCCAATTTCAAGCATTCAAAGATGGAGTATTCCCCCGTTACAACCCCTCCGATGGTAGGACCATACTTAGGATAAGATTGCTCCATCTCGTCAATGTTATCATACTTTATCAGGATCTCCAGTTCTCCATCACCATCCACATCTGCACAGGTTGCGTCATTGGGGCACAGACGACTCTTGATGCCAGGGTGTGTCAACCTTATCTCTTTATAGCTGTTATTCCAAGGAGCTACAGCTTTACAAGGCTCCTGCTCCTTTCCATTTACAACGGCACGAACAGTATAGCGAGCCGATACTGTCCCTCCCTTGTCTGTAAAGCAAGAAATGGTCAGTGGAGTATCGTTAAGCCTCGTTCCATCTCGGTAGACGTTGAATTCTGTGTCATAATACTCCTCTCCTGCGAGTCGCCAACTGAGGAAGACTCCTGTTTCCACCTTCATTGCTATAAGGCCACGGTCCAGCTTATCAGTCACACGTTGTGCAAATCCACTGATACTAATCAGAGAGAGCAGTGCATAGATAAAGAATGTTTTTTTCATGATATTGATAGTTTTCCGCAAATGTACGGATAAATTTGTAAAAATAGGAATTCCCATTCCATATTTTTACAAATTTAAAGAGTATATTTGCAAAAAATACACCTATGATAACACAAACCATTTGCAAGAAAATGCTGACCGCCTCAGCATTGATGGTAATGGCATTCTCTGTCTTCGCCCAAGCACCTACAGAGCTAACGATGGCTGAGGCCATGAACTACTACAAGAACACCACCAAACAACGCATCTCGTGTCACGATCCATCAGTCGTGTGGGAGCCAGAAACAGAAAGGTTCTATATCTTTGGAAGTCATCTCGCACAGGCCTACTCCTCAGACTTACAGAATTGGTCGAGTTGCCGTGCACCATGGGGAGTTCTGCAAGCAGATGGTAGCATAAAAAGTAACGCAACCAATGCAGAGGCCTTCGTCACACACGAGGCAAAGAGCATATCAATAGGCAATCAAGAAATCCCCTTCGGCAATTACGATGCATATGCTTGGGTATCAGCCTATGGAGGCGACTACAATATAGACGGCAATTTGTGGGCTCCAGATGTGATATACAACAAGGCAATGAATAAGTGGTGCATGTATATGAGCCTCAATGGCCCAAATCACAATTGTGTCATTGTGTTGCTCACATCAGATCAGATTGACGGGACCTACGTATATCAAGGTCCCGTGATATATACAGGATTCAAGTCTGGGAGCGATACGCGCGTATCGTGGAAGATGACCGACTTAGAACTTGTACTTGGCGAACAAAACGCACTTCCTCAGCGATACAGTCACCCCAATGGCATATCATGGGGCGACTATTGGCCCAACGGCATTGATCCTTGCGTATTCTACGATGAGGGTGGAAAGCTATGGATGGCCTATGGTTCGTGGTCGGGAGGCATCTGGATGATTGAGTTGGATGAAAGCACAGGACTTCGTGATTACAATATGACATATAAGAGCGACTATTCCACGAAACAGAAAGGTGTAACCGAAGACCCCTACTTCGGCAAGAAAATTGCAGGAGGATACTACGTTTCAGGCGAAGGAGCCTATATTGAGCATATCGGCGAGTACTACTATCTATTCATGTCGTATGGTTATCTCGACTCAGTAGGAGGATATCAGATGCGTGTATTCCGTTCAAAGACCCCAAATGGCCCCTACGTAGACGGGCAGGGAAGGAGCGCAATCTTCGACTACTATACGATGAACTATGGTCCCAATGCTGATATGCGTGGACAGCTCATCATGGGAGCGTATGACGAATGGGGATTCATGGGAATAGGCGAGTTAGCCCAAGGGCATAACAGTGTCATCGCGGCTCCCGACGGACGTTCATATTTAGTATATCACACTCGATTTAACGATGGCACCGAAGGGCATCAAGTACGTGTACATCAACTCTATACGAACAAAGATGGTTGGTTGGTATCCTCACCCTTTGAGTACAATGGGGGTAACACGACTGATGCACTCATCGCATCGGAGGAGAGCATCGCCCTGGCTGATATTCCCGGTATATACCAACTACTTGTACACCAATATGCATTAGACTACAAGAAACAAGCGGTAGCAACCCCTGTAAAGATTGAGTTACATGCCAATGGACGCATCAGCGGAGCATACACTGGCTCATGGAGTCTTGATGCGGGCACGGGATACATCACCATCAGACTTAGCAACGTGACCTATAAGGGAGTCATCGTAGACGAGCAGATGGACGAGAAGGACCTGCATGCCCACTCATTCACAGCTTGTGCACCAAATGGAGTGCACATCTGGGGCTACAAACTGCGAGGCGACTATGCATTAGCCTATCAGTTAAAGAATCATAGCATCCCCGTAACTCAAGGGCAGATTGTATCATCCAACCTTAACCTATGCGAGATACCCCTCATCGACAATGTCTATATGGAATGGGAAAGCAGTCATCCTGAAATCATCTCTCCCGGAGGACGCTACAACCCTACTGGACTAACTGAGAATATGGATGTAGATCTGACCCTTCATCTCACCTCGGGGAACTACTATTGCGAGCACACCTATTCGGTCGAAGCCCGTAAAGATAGAGAGCCCTCTTCGGACTGGTCGTCTGAGATTGTGGCCTACTATAACTTCGACAGCACCACACCGACCAATAGTATGAATCCTTTAGAGAGTGCTTCGTTCCTAAAAAACGGGACCAATAGGGTTCCTACATTAGAGTCCGACGACATCCGCAATGGCAACTATGTGCATCTCCGCTTTGGAGCTAACGGACAAGAAAGTTACGTAAGTATTCCCAATTCTTTCCACAAAAAAGAAATCGCCACAGGCATAACCATCTCATTTTGGCTCAAGCGAGCCGACAACAACCTGTGGGATGCACTTTTCGCCTTCTACAACTCATCCGACAACTCACGTTGCTACATGACCGGAGGCAGCTATGTTGGCTATAATAGCGGAAAGGGAGACTGGATAGACATCAACCACCCGACAAACTATACTGAGATCCCTATCAGTACAGGGCAATGGCATTTAGTGAGCCTTACCATGAGTAGAGACAAAGGTATAAAACTCTATATTGATGGCACACTTGTGGATAACAACATCTACACAGGTAATCTCAATGGCACCGAGATCAGCAAAGCCAGTGCTTTTGACTACAATCTCATCATTGACCACATCATAAACTGCCCCCAACTCACTTTAGGTTATGGTTCCTTCTGGGGAAGTCCTGAGGTTTGCATTGATGATCTGATCCTCCACAACCGCGTGTTAAGCAGACTTGAGATCAATAGCCTTAAGCAAATCATGAACCGTGTATACGATATCGGAGGCACTGTCGGAGTCCACCCCCTCCCCTATGCCCCAAGGACGATTGACACCGAGCATCTCTACGACCTCTCGGGCCGCCGCATCGAGAATCCTCAACCAGGCATATACATTCAAGGAGGACATAAAATTATAGTCAAGTAAAAGCAGATTATCCCTCATATAGAAGGGTATAAGACACGAAAGACGGGTGTGCCAGTTATCACACCCGTCTTTCATCTTTATAGTGAGACAGATTAGTCCACCAACAACTTTCTCACCCTGACACTGCCGTCGTTCAAGACCTCCTTGACGATATTCACCCCACGCTGGGGAGCCGATAGCTGTGCCCCTTGCAAGTCATAATAGTGATATCTCACAGGCTGTGACGTCACCTTGCTCACCTCCGTATCAGGATCGCTCTTCTTACCCCAGTAATAAAGTCGAAAGTCATCGGCTTGAAACCACCCTTTGGTACTCGTTCCATCCCCATCCGAGCAAGCTCCGATGCGTAATGAGCTATTGGCAACCAAGTCAACATCAGCAACAGTGAGGCGAGTCCAATCATTGTTACCCGTTCCGCTGACCGTCGTCAAAGGATTGGAGCTGTAGGTAACCGCTCCTGCCTGGGCATAGATATGCTGATTGCTTAGACAGTGGGTTCCATCGGTATTACGCAGGCTCGCCTCCATGGTATATATTCCTGCAGGAAGTCCATGAATGGTTTGGTAGAGATCAAGGCGGGTGATGCTCTGACAGATAGCACTGACAAAGCTGTTTCCATCAGCTGCAGGGCGGTCGCTCCAAGTACCGAAATCGGACCATCCGGAAGCCTGTTTATCGAGAGTCCAGCCGGTAGTACCGAGTTCAAAACTGGGATTAGCAAGGAACTCTGTCATATCAAACATCTGCCCAGGCAACGGTTCACCCGTTTTCTTTGCCTCACGAAGAAGGCTCTCGAGCGTTGTAACGGCGCCCTTCACCTCATCAAGAGTGGAGGTGGCAGATACGAGCACATCCGAAGCCGCAGCAATACCCTCCCCCAAGGCGGTACGTCCTGCGCTTTCAGCCATCAGATTGATAAAAGCGGAGGCTGCATCGATGGCAGACTGCAGGTTGCTCATACTGCTCATCGAGAGGCGTGCCTGCTCGATGGCCTCCTGCAAGGCAGCAATGGCTGACTCCAATTCAACCTTAGCTGTAACATCAGCGTCCTTTGCCACCTCAATAGCCTCGTCCAATGGGGAGCGTAAAGCACCGGCTACATTATTTTGGTCTATAGCCTCAGCATCAGCAATCAAAGCGGCGAGCCGATTCTGGAGCATACTAAGGTCCTCGGCCTGTCCTTCCACCGTAAGCGTCAACTCCTCCGATACCGCATTGGCTGTGGTGGTAGTACCGCTATAAAGTGCCAGGAAAGTATAGGTACCGGCATAGAGCCCCCCATAGTTATAAGTAGCACGACCATCCGCATCGAGGGTCTGCACGCTCAGGACCTTGCCGTTGCAGAGCAGCTGTATGTAGCCCCCCTCGGTGGTAGTATCGGACACTCGGATATATAGTTCCGTATTGGATTTACCCTCCTCTAATTCGGGGCGAAAGAGCGAGACGGTTGCCCCCTCAGCACGTCCCTGTGGCGACACACGGTAGAGTCCACTCTGATGAGAGCGCAGCACGGGAGCAAACTCACACCCCTTGTAAGTTCCCATATCGGAACCTTTCCACATCTCTGTGATGCGGCACTCCTGCTCGGCACCGAAGCCCAACTTAGTGAGGTCAAGCGGTACAATTGCCGTATTGTCCGGTTCCGGGTTCTGCATAAAGAGGCGGAACTCCATAGTAACACCCGACGAAGCATTCTTCACATCGTCGTCATAACCGACGATAGACTTGAAGGCCACGTACTCATGCCCCTCGGGCAGGGTGAAGGTAAGCATTGAAGGTGCGTTCACGCCAAATCCCTTAGCATAGGTCTTTCCTGCGATAGCCATCGTGTTGCCATCGTTGTTCTTGTTCTTCTTAGGAGCGTTCCAACCGTTAATGGGGTTGGCATCCCAGGCTATCTCGGTGAGAGAAGTCTCATTGCCATCCTTGTCGATGAGCACAGGGTTGGCCCAGTCGGCATGGTCATAGCTCAGTCCGTCACCTCCGTTGGTCACGACGAGATAGAGCTTCTCGGCACCAGTAATATCTGCCTCCACCACTGACTGTTGGCGGCCAGCCGCACGACCGATGAACCCACTATAGCCTACCTGCTTATTGGGGTCAACTTTGATGGTCTTGTTACCTCCACTCCACTGGTCAGTGGTCTCTATACGTATGGTCGGATCTTCGTTGAACACCATGAACTCTATCGATGACTTGCTACCCTGGTCGCTACCCGTATTGTCAATACCTGCAAGAGCGGTGAACTTCACGGCTCCTTCGGGCAACTCGTAGAGGAGAATAGCATTGGCATGAGTCGCGATGCCCTTATCGTAGGTGGTACCATCAATGCTGAGCTTGCCACCATTGAGATTCTTATTGATGGCTACACTACCCCATCCACAAGTCGAACGCAGATACTTATAGGTGGTGAGGTCGAGGGTCGAGCCATCCTTCATGGTCACGATAGGATTGATCCAATCCGCATGGTCGCAGTCATATCCGTCGCCACCATCCGTAGCGATCAACGCCAGTTCGCGACTGCCCTCGGGGATGTCCACCTCGACAGAGGTCGCATAACCCGTAGTGAGGTACGAGATGGTACCACTGCGCCACAATACATTCTTGGGATTCACGAACTCGGAACCTCCGAGGTTGAAGAGTGCCACGAACTTGTCACCGTTTGCGGGGTCGTCGGCACTCCACATCACCTGATTGTCTTGGTTAGCCACCTCACGATTGTTCATGGAGTAGTGGTGCATGTAGAGTACCTCACGATTGGTGAGCAGAGAGTCGGTAGCCGCATCATTCTCAGGCAGGTGACCGCCAAACATCAAGGGACTCTTAAAAATGGTCCAGAGGTTCATCATCGTGTACTGCTCATCGCGTGTAAACTGTGTCCAGCGCTCTGCTCCACGCTCGCCACGGATGCTTATCTTTCCTAAGGGGAGCATATCTGCATCGGGCCACGTGCCGGGAGCGATATAGGGAGCCCACTTGGCACATACCTGGAACTGGTAGTTCAGCTGGCTCCAGTTGTCCCAGAAGTCATCCACCGTACGCCACATGTTGGCATGTTCCTTCACATGGTCCACCTTATCAAGAGGTGTTTCTCCAGGCGATATGCTGAGTACGATAGGACGTCCGCATTGGTCAATAGCCTTGCGTATCATCTCAATCTCGCCTGTGTGGTATGGACGAGACAGGTCATCAATCTTCACGAAGTCGACACCCCACTGGGCATACATCTCAAAGCAAGAGTTATAATACTCCTGTGCACCGGGCTTGGTGCAATCGACCTTATAGTTATCACGGAGCCAGGTACATGCCGAGTCGTTGTTACAGATCATATCGCATGTGATACCGTTGGTACCTTTCACAGGCAACTTCTTCTCTGCTGCCACCTTGGGCAGTCCGCGCATGAGGTGTATACCAAATTTCAGTCCCTTATTGTGTACATAGTCTGCCAGCGCCTTGAATCCTACGCCATTAGCTGCTGAGGGGAAGCGATTGAGCGCAGGAGTATAACGGCCATACTCATCGTATACGTAGATCGGATTAGTTTGGTTGTATCCACCTGCCTTGTCATTCTCCACAAACCAGCGGATGTCCACCACCACATACTCCCATCCATAAGCTGCCAGGTGCTCTGCCATGTAGTCGGCATTCTGTTTTACCTCTTCCTCCACTACCGTAGGGCCAAAGCAGTCCCACGAGTTCCATCCCATCGGAGGAGTCTGAGCCCACGTCTTGAAGGGCTGTTCCGTTCCCGTCTGTGCATTGAGCGATGCTGTTGCCAGCAGAGCGATGACCAAGGTCTTTAGAGTCTTTGTGTTCATGATATTTATATTTAGGTGTTCTTCAAACTACGATACCACAAAGGTATGTTTTTAAAAGGGGAAAGACTATCTTTTTGTTAGAAAAAATGGTCTTGACAGTAGATTCCCTATCAAGACCATAGTACATTCAGCACTCGTCCTTTGATTATGCCTCCTTCATGGAGAGGCTGATGCGCTTGCGGGCATAGTCCACCTCAAGCACACGCACGGTCACGTGCTGGTGCACAGAGACGACGGTAGTGGGGTCGGAGACATAGCGGTCGGCCAACTGAGACACGTGTACCAGACCGTTCTCCTTGATACCTATGTCGACAAAGCAGCCGAAGTTGGTCACGTTGGTCACGATGCCGGGGAGTACCATACCGGCCTTGACATCCTCGATGGTGCGCAAACGCTCGTCGAAGCTCCACACCTCGATGGCCTCACGAGGGTCGCGCCCAGGCTTCTCCAGTTCTGCCATGATGTCCTTCAGTGTGGGCAGACCCACCTCCTCGCTCACATACCTATTTATATCTATCTGCTTACGGCGCTTATCATCGGCAATGAGCTCTCTCACAGTACAGCCTAAGTCGCGGGCCATTTGCTCCACGAGACGGTAGCGCTCGGGGTGCACGGCCGAGTTATCGAGTGGGTTTTGGGCATTGGGGATGCGCAGGAAGCCAGCCGACTGCTCATAGCTCTTCTCGCCCATACGAGGCACACGCTTCAGGTCACTGCGCGAGGCGAAGGCTCCGTGCTCGGCACGGTAGTCGACGATATTCTGTGCCAGCGTAGCTCCCAGGCCCGACACGTAGGTGAGCAGGTGCTTGCTGGCGGTGTTCACGTTCACGCCCACGGAGTTGACGCAGTGCTCCACGGTGCGGTCGAGCGATGACTTCAGCTCCTTCTGATCCACATCGTACTGGTACTGCCCCACCCCGATGCTCTTCGGGTCAATCTTCACCAGTTCAGCCAAGGGGTCCATCAGTCGGCGGCCTATGGATACGGCGCCACGCACCGTGACATCATAGTCAGGAAACTCGTCGCGAGCAACCTGTGAGGCCGAATAGATGGAGGCTCCATCCTCGCTTACCACGAACACCTGCAACTGGCGGTCGTAGCGCTGCGCAGTCACAAACTGCTCCGTCTCGCGACTGGCCGTACCATTACCGATGGAGATGGCTTCTATCTTGTATTGCTCTACGAGGCGCGTGAGCTTGCGCGAAGCACCTGCATAGTCCGACTTAGGCGGATGAGGATAGATCGTTTCATTGTGCAATAGGTTGCCCTGTGCATCGAGACACACTACCTTGCACCCCGTACGGTAGCCGGGGTCGATGGCTAGCACGCGCTTCTGCCCGAGAGGAGCTGCCAAAAGCAGCTGTTTGAGATTGGTAGCAAAGACGCGTATGGCCTCCTCGTCGGCCTTCTGCTTGGAGCTATGGGCAAACTCCGTCTCTATGGAGGGGCGCAGCAGGCGCTTGTAGCCATCTCGCACGGCAAGGCTTATCTGCTCGGCACATTCGTCCGCAGAGCGTATATATTGACGTTCGAGACGCTCTATGGCATGGGCATCGTCTGCTGGAGCTATCGTGACACGCAAGAATCCCTCGTTCTCGCCACGACGTATAGCCAGCATGCGGTGCGATGAGCAGCGCGAGAGCGGTTCGCTCCAGTCGAAGTAGTCACGATATTTATCGGCCTCGACCTCCTTGCCGGCAACGACCTTGGCGGTGATGCGTGCCTCGCGGGCAAAGGTGCCACGCACCGTGTTTCTCGACCGTTCGTTCTCGCTCACCCACTCGGCAATGATGTCGCGAGCCCCTTGCAGCGCCTCATCGGTATCCTTCACCTCGCCCTTGACGAAGCGTAGGACCATCGACTCCACCCCACCGTCATGCTGCGCCATCAGCATCTTGGCCAGCGGTTCGAGTCCCTTGGTACGTGCCACCTCGGCACGGGTGCGGCGCTTGGGCTTATAGGGTAGGTAGATATCTTCGAGTTCAGTGCCATCCATGCACCCAGCAATGCGAGCACGCAGCTCTTCGGTCATCTTACCCTGCTCCTCGATAGTCGTGACGATGGTCTCCTTGCGTCGCTCGAGTTCCACCAGTTTCTTATGAGCCGTATCGATGGCCGCAATCTGTACCTCATCGAGGCCGCCCGTCGCCTCCTTACGGTAGCGACTGATGAAGGGGATGGTAGCCCCCTCAGCTAATAGTTTTAGCGTATTAGTCACAGCCTGCTCTGTGAGACCGAGTGTTTGGGAGATGTATCTATTCATTGTAGTCTTGTGTTATTACATATTTTACATTCACAAAGGTAAGCACAAAGTCTACATCCACCAAACCCATAAGAGAGAAAGCTGTGAGATGTGGGATAATCAAAGTTCATTAACAACTTCGTTGTTGAGTCTCGGCTGCGCTCACAGTGCAATTTGTCAGCAAGCCACGTGTACTTCTGCGCCCAATCTATTCAATTTTCATTACCCCCGCCATGTACATTACCATCTTCGTTTCTTCATCCTCCAAGGCAAAAACGAAATCCGATAACGTGGCGGTTTCCGATGATACCGAAGCAAAGCAACGGACGTAGTCGTTATTTGCAGATTTCTTATCCTCTCCGAGGTTAAACTCCTCTAATAAGGAAACGAAGGCGTCAAGATCCTTGCGCAAAGCCAAGCATGTCTCTTCTGGGGCATCGCCATATTCGATGATGGTGATGCCAAACTGCTTTCTGAACATCATCTTGACCATATCCAAGCACCGAATAGGGTTTCTCATACCACTGACCGTTTTCTGATATGTATGCATAGGTGAGCGGGTCATGACCAGCGGTGAGCGACATCAAATGTTTTGAAGCGGTATTAGGTTCACCAGGAACGGGCCACGCCTTTATCACATTCTGCGTGATTCTCTTATCGTCAGAAGGTATAAAATTGAATACAAACATGGGTTGGATATATTTCGCTTGCGTGCACTTCTTTGAGCCACTGCTCCGGTAACTACCATAGGCTATATAAAAGCAATGCTTTTCGCTATATTCTCTATTGTCATAAAAGCTCAAATATTCGGGAGTAAAGCCCCAACCATCATCATTTTTCCACTTCGTATAGAATCCCTGAACACCAGGAAAGTTGGCACCTACTAAGTGTGAGGCAAAGGTGAAATAGGAAAACACATGGGCTGCGGCATAGGCAATGCGCTCCTCTACCAAGTTCTTGGCATACACCCACTTGCCGCTGTTTGTTGCTATCTTGTCCTTGCTGATTTTAGCCTCCTCACCTGTGCCAGACACCTCATAGATATCTTGCTTATACTCATAGGTCTTGATGAGCGACTTGTCGAACGACACGAAGTAGGCATAGTCCTTAGCCAAGTGGCCACCCGAGGGGCGCACGCAGACCCATAAGGTACCAGTCTTTTTGTCCTTGATGACATCACCCACGGCATAGTAGGGCTCTCCCTGCCACTTGTTCTCGCCCACTACAGACTCAGGTACAAAGCGAAGTTCTTTCAAGCCGGGCATCTGAGCGAGGTTCACATCAATTACGGCATAGCAGTTCTCTTCGTTCACGGCGCGGTAGGTCAAGGTACCCACACCCTCGTGTGACCAGGTGTCGCCATCAAGACCCTCATCGGGCACGATGCTGAGGAAATAGCCCTTCGCCTGGTCGGCATCGGTAGACACCACATAGCGGATGTCATTGTTTGCCTCATCCACGGCTACACCCTCGGCAGGAGCGAAAGTAGCGCTTTCCCAATTGTCGGGGAGCTCATCGATGAGTGCCAAGGCACGGTATACACTATTGGCGGCAGCAAACTTATCAGCAGCAGCCATCTCGGCCAGTTCTTCGGGTGTAAACTCGGGTTCCGGGGTTGGCACGTCTCCCTCCTTGTCACAGGACACCATGACAACAGCCACCAACAGGGCAAATCCCATGTGCTGTATCTTAGACAGTTTTGAAATCATTTTTTCCATCATATCTATGTTAATAAAAGGATTATCAATATAAAAATTCAAGGTCTCATTACATCAGCTCCTCAACACTTCTTTTCTTCTTGCCCTTGGCATCGCGTTTCTCCTGCTTGGCAGCCTGCTTGTCCATGCGAGTCGACCAAGGCTCGATATCTGTTCTAATGACAAATTGATACTCGTTGTATGACTCATCGACATTCTTCATTGTCCTGGAGTCTGCTGTATAAGACGATGAACGACTGACGATATGCTGTTCCATATTGAGTTCCAAAGCGTAGCCGTCATAGTAGGCCTGATACTTGATGAGCTTACCCGAAGAGGTCTCCACGAGACTCTCGCCATTGTCCTTTAAAAAGGTGAGCAACTTATGGTATATGTTGTCGTCGTAGAAGTATACCTCCAACGAGGACACCTTGTCATCCTTGCCCAGTTGGGCGGCGATGTAATAGTCGTTCATCGCGGGGCGGATATCATCATAGGCATCGACAAGGAAAGCCAACACGTTGAGTGTCGTGTTCAGGCCACTAATCTTGTTGAGCGACCAGACATTATCTTTCTTGTGATACTTGAAATGGTTCTCCTTGAACTGCTCCTTGGTATAGTTGAGGTATTTCGAATAGGGGAAATCCTGAGCTGTAGCTGTGAATGCCACGCAGCAAACGAAGGTCAGTAACAAAACTTTTTTCATAATGACAACAGTTTTTAATCCTCTTTCTATAATTTTTTACTATGCAAAAATACTCCACCACCGCCAAACCATCAAAGAGAGGCATCCTACATTTGTCATTACACAATATTAATTATAATTAAAATGTATCTAATGTAAATCGTTTTGTAAATCTTACTCCTTAGGTAAAGACAGCGAAAATGTACCGTTTTGCGAGAGTAATGAGTCATTGCCAGCAACAACTATTTACAAAAAGTTTACAAAAAGCAGAGCTATGATGGAGAGATTTTGAGGGGTAAATGAATTTCATTTTTAGGTTGGCAAGGTGAACCCCACCCTGCCTTGCCAACCCCAAAATAAAGGCAATAATATAGATGTTTACCCAATCTATGTATTTCCGCGTTAGTAACTCTTAGTTTTCCTCCTTCGCACCTCAGCAGAGATTAAGCAAGCTTATCTTTGCTCTCGGTTTGGCGTCGGTTGTCATCCAGAACCTTTAGGTCGACGCCCGTAGGGGCTGAAGTCAACGAAGTGAACCTTTAGG
>JAZONP010000039.1:0-3241 GCA_045654565.1 Bacteroidaceae bacterium | reverse complement strand
CGGCAGCTCCCTTCACGAGGGCCTTGATGTCGTAACCGGCGATGGCGATGGGGAGCAAACCTACGGGGGTGAGCACCGAGAAGCGGCCACCTACGTTGTCGGGGATGATGAAGCTCTTGTAGCCTTCGTTGTCGGCTGTTGTGCGTGCTGCACCGCGCTTGGCATCGGTAACGGCTACAATCACCTTGCGGGCTACCTCGATGCCACGCTGGTCTTCGCACTGCTTCTTGAGCAAGCGGAAGGCGAGAGCGGTCTCAGTGGTGGTGCCTGACTTGGAGATGTTGATGACACCGAACTTCTTGTCCTTGAGGAACTCGGTGAGCTCGAAGAGGTAGTCTTCGCTGATGTTGTGACCTGCGTAGATGATGGCGGGGTTGTTGCCCTTGAGGTAGCAGTGGAAGTTGTTGCTGAGTGCCTCAATCACGGCGCGTGCGCCGAGGTAACTGCCGCCGATACCTGCTACGACTACTACGTCGCAAAGTTCGCGGAGGGTGTCGGCTGTAGTCTGAATGTCATTGAGGTGTTCCTCGGTGATGCTTGAGGGGAGGTGGAGCCAACCCAAGAAGTCGTTGCCGAGTCCGTTACCATTCTCAAGCATCTCCAATGCCTGTTGTACTCTAGGAGCGTAAGCCTTTACTGCTCCCTCGGCGATAAAACCTGCGGTCTTATCGATGTTCAATGCAATATTTTTCATTCTATTTACCTTGTTATATTATCTAATTGAATCTGTCAACAATTTAATCTCGATCACTGGTGAAATACGCTCGTAGAGGATGTTGTATACGGCATCCACGATGGGCATATTGACGTGGTACTTGCGGTTAATCTCCTTGATACACTTGGTGCCATAGTATCCTTCTGCTACCATTTCCATCTCAAGCTGTGCGCTCTTTACGGAGTATCCTTTGCCAATCATCGTACCAAATACGCGGTTGCGGCTAAAGTTCGAATAACCCGTCACGAGAAGGTCGCCCATGTAGACTGACTCGCTCACTACACGTTTGAGAGGATGTACGAAGTCTATGAATCGGGCCATCTCTACCAGGGCGTTACTCATCAGTACAGCCTGGAAGTTGTCGCCATACTTGAGACCGCTACAGATACCGGCTGCGATGGCATATACGTTCTTTAGTACCGAACTGTACTCAATACCCGTAACATCATCGCTTACTGTGGTCTTCACGTAGCTGCAGTTTAGCTTCTTTGCAAAGCTGAGTGCATTGTTGCGGTCACTACATCCTACGGTGAGGTATGAAAGGCGCTCCAATGCGATTTCCTCGGCATGGCAAGGGCCAGCGATGACGGCGATATTCTCGTAGGGAACGTGATACTCCTTGTGGAAATAGTCTGACACGAGCATGTTCTCTTCGGGGACGATGCCCTTGATGGCTGTCACTACGAATTTGTCGTGCATCTTGGTCTTTACCTTCTTGAGGTGTGACTTTAGGTAGGGTGAGGGGGTAACGAATATTAGCACATCGCTATCCTTGATTACCTGGTTGATGTCTGACGAGAAGTTGATGCGGTTTACGTCGAAGTGAACAGAAGACAAGTAACCAGGATTGTGTCCCGTGCGCTTGAAGTCGGCGATGCGGTCATCGCGTCGCATGTACCAGTTGATTGAATCCTCATTATTGAGAATCATCTTGGCAATGGCGGTAGCCCAGCTACCGCCACCCATTATTGCTACTTTACCTTGAGGAAAACTCATTTATCCAATCTTTTCAATCCATGCAGCTACCTCGTCCACTGTGGGGTTCTTAAGGTCGAGTTTATATTTCTTGTTGATACCGCAGATGTCCATGTGTACCTTCTGAGGGTTCACGCCCTGCATGTTGGCCACGAGGTTGTAGCCAGCCTTTTGGATTACGGGCACCCACTCCTCGGCGATGCCAATCTCCACGAACTTAGATACGGGATCCTTGGGCGCCTTCTTCTCGGGACGCATCTGGGGGAAGAAGAGTACTTCCTGGATGGTCTGCTGACCGGTCATGAGCATCACGAGACGGTCCATGCCGATACCCATGCCTGAGGTGGGAGGCATACCATATTCAAGAGCACGTACGAAGTCGTTGTCGATAAACATCGCTTCATCGTCTCCCTTTTCGCTCAAGCGCAACTGCTCTTGGAAACGGCCAAGCTGGTCAATGGGGTCGTTCAACTCGCTGTAGGCGTTACACAACTCCTTGCCGTTGACCATAAGCTCGAAACGCTCGGTTAGTTCGGGGTTCTCGCGGTGACGTTTGCAGAGGGGCGACATCTCGATGGGGTAGTCGGTTATGAAGGTGGGCTGAATGTAATTGCCCTCGCACTTCTCACCGAAGATCTCATCGATGAGCTTGCCCTTACCCATGGTCTCGTCGGTCTCTACGCCAAGTTGCTTACATACGTCACGCAACTGAGCCTCGTCCATACCGGTGATATCGATACCGGTGAACTCCTTGATGGCCTCGGTCATGGTACGGCGTGCAAAGGGAGCCTTGAAACTGATCACATTGTCACCCACCTGTACCTCGGTCGTGCCGTTCACGTCGAGACAGATCTTCTCGAGCATCTGCTCGGTGAAGTTCATCATCCAGTTGTAGTCCTTGTAAGAGACGTAAATCTCCATACAGGTAAACTCGGGATTGTGTGTACGGTCCATACCCTCGTTGCGGAAGTTCTTTGAGAACTCATATACACCCTCGAAACCACCTACGATGAGACGCTTCAAGTAGAGCTCGTTGGCAATACGCAGGTACAAGGGGATATCCAATGCGTTATGGTGAGTGATGAAGGGGCGTGCTGCTGCTCCACCGGGGATTGACTGCAGTACGGGTGTCTCTACCTCCATATAGCCGCGAGTGTTGAAGAACTCACGCATTGAGGTGTATACCTTGTTGCGCTTGATGAAGATTTCCTTCACGCCATCGTTCACTACGAGGTCAACGTAGCGCTGGCGGTAGCGGAGCTCGGGGTCGTCAAACTTATCGTAAGCTACACCATCCTTGTACTTCACGATGGGGAGCGGACGGATACTCTTGGAAAGTACGGTGAGCTTATGGGCATGCACACTGATTTCGCCCATCTGAGTGCGGAATACCACACCCTCGATACCAACGAAGTCACCAATGTCGAGCAGACGCTTGAACACCACGTTGTACATATCCTTGTTCTCCTCGGGGCAGATGTCATCACGGGTGATGTATACCTGAATACGTCCCTTAGAGTCCTGCAACTCGATGAACGAAGCCTTACCCAT
>JAZONP010000038.1:0-15308 GCA_045654565.1 Bacteroidaceae bacterium | reverse complement strand
TCCTCCTTACGACTTTCGTTTCCTCCTCCTTACTCGGAATAATCAAAGTGAACTTTGCTTCTACCCTCGCTCGTTCGTCGGTTCGCACCTCAGCAGAGATTAAGCAAGCTTATCTTTGCTCTCGGTTTGGCGTCGGTTGTCGTTCAGAACAAAGTGAAGGGTCTCTCAAACGTCTCATGTTAAGTCCAGAGCGGAACCTTCACATTCGTTTAGGACGACAAGAACCTCTGGGTAAACTGCTATATTGTCTCTAGGATAAAAGGTTGTTGGTGTCTTTGCTTTGATGAGACCAAAAGTGACCTGACAAAAGAAAACCCTTGTAGAGTAGTTCTACAAGGGTTTCGCAGTACCCAGACCCGGGGTCGAACCGGGATGGGTTGCCCCACTGGTGTTTGAGACCAGCGCGTCTACCGATTCCGCCATCTGGGCGTCTTCTTTTAAAAGACGCTGCAAAGGTAGCGCTTTTTTCTGATTCTACAAGCGGTAATTGGATTTTTTTTCAAAAAACGCGCTTATTGGGCCTTTTGTGGTTGTGTGGTTACGTTAATTATGCACGTAAGTGCCGATGTTCTCTCCCTCCATCACCTTCTTGAGATTGCCCACGACATCCATGTTGAAGACGTAGATGGGCAGGTTGTTCTGTTTGCACATGGTGGTGGCGGTAAGATCCATTACCTTGAGACCGCGGGTGTAGATTTCGTCGTAAGTGATCTCGCTGAACTTGGTGGCGGTGGGATCCTTTTCCGGGTCGGCGGTGTAGATGCCGTCGACACGGGTGCCCTTGAGCATCACGTCTGCCTCAATCTCAATGCCACGGAGCGATGAACCGGTATCGGTGGTGAAGTAGGGATTACCGGTACCGCCGCTGAGTATGACTACCTCGCCTGCCTCCATGCAGTCGATGGCTTTCCACTTGGTGTAGAACTCGCCGATGGGTTCCATGCGGATGGCGGTGAGCACGCGGGCCTTGACGCCGATGGCGGTGAGTGCCGAGCTGAGCGCAAGGCTGTTGATGACAGTGGCGAGCATGCCCATCTGGTCGCCCTTGACGCGGTCGAAGCCCTTACCGGCACCGGTGAGGCCGCGGAAGATGTTGCCTCCACCGATGACGATGCCTATCTGTACGCCCATATCGTGGATTTCCTTAATCTGGGCTGCATATTCGCCCAAGCGCTTCTCGTCGATGCCGTAGCGCTGCTCGCCCATGAGGCTCTCGCCACTGAGCTTGAGGAGGATTCTGTTGAACTTTGCCATAATTTGATTTATGATTTGTAAGTTATGATTTCTTATTGATGCAAAGCTACAGATTTTTACTTGAAGATGCAATGTTTTGAATTTTTAATTTTCTTTTTCGCTATCGCTAAGTCCTGTCGGGGAATGAGATTTGGATATGTCGTTGTAAATCCGTATCTTTGCGCGAATTTGGAAAAATATTTACTAATTAATAACAACTATTTCTATGTTTGAAGGACATCCTAAAGGTCTTTGGGCATTAGCCCTTGCGAACACTGGTGAGCGTTTCGGCTACTACACCATGTTGGCTGTGTTCCTGTTCTTTTTGCAGGACAATTTCGGTTTCTCTATGGGAACATCCAGTTCTATTCAGGCTGCGTTCCTAGGTATCGTTTACTTCGTACCCCTCTTCGGTGGTATGCTGGCCGATAAGTTTGGTTTCGGCAAGATGGTAACAAGCGGTATTGTTATCATGTTTCTTGGTTATTTATTGCTTTCATTGCCTCTTGGCGCTGGCGCTGTGGCCCTCGGTGTGATGGCATTGGCATTGCTTTTTATCTGTGTAGGTACTGGTCTCTTCAAGGGTAACTTGCAGGTGCTTGTAGGTAACCTCTACGATGATCCCAAGTACTCGGCTAAGCGCGACGAGGGTTTCAGCATCTTCTACATGGCCATCAACCTCGGCTCTATGTTCGCTGCTGCCGTAGCACTCTCTATCATGGCTTGGGCACAAGACTCACTGGGCATCAGCAAGGGCGACTCATACCACTACGCATTCGCTGTGGCTTGCGCTTCGCTCATCCTCTCTATCGCTATCTACTACGCATTCCGCAAGACATTTGCTCACGCTGACCGTGCCAAGATTGCTACTCCTGGTGCCGAGGTGGTTGAGGAGGAGCTTACTCCTGCTCAAACCAAGGAACGCATCATCTGCCTCTGCCTCGTGTTTGCCGTGGTTATCTTCTTCTGGATGGCCTTCCATCAGAATGGTATCACTATGAACCAGTTTGCTCGTGAGTACACCGCTACTTCTGAGACCGGCTTCATGAGTCTCTTCCTTAGCAAGTCACTCAGTTTTACCGAAGTGCGTAGCTTTTGGAATCTCCTGCTCTGCGTGATTACAGTTTACGGTGTACTCAATATCTTCCAGTCTAAGACTGCTAAGGGTAAGGTTGTAGCATCGCTTATCACTGTGGCTTCGGTAGGTGTACTCGTTTACAAGGCATTGAACGTTACAGGTTCGGTAGCTGTTGAGGCTCCCATCTTCCAGCAGTTCAATCCTTGCTTCGTAGTAGCGTTGACTCCTATTGTGGGTATCGTCTTCGGTGCTTTGGCCAAGAAGGGCAAGGAACCCTCATCACCTATGAAGATTGGTCTCGGTATGCTCGTAGCTGCTATGGCTTTCGTAGTGCTTTTGGTTGCATCATGGTCATTGCCTGCAGCTGAGGAACAGGCTGCTGCCGTAGCTGCTGGCACCGCTACGCTCGTGTCGCCCAACTGGCTCATCAGCACCTACTTCGTGCTCACCATCGCCGAATTGTTGCTCTCGCCCATCGGTATCTCATTTGTATCTAAGGTGGCTCCTCCCAAGTACAAGGGTATGATGATGGGCGGATGGTTTGTAGCTACTGCCATCGGTAATTTCCTCATCATGGTGCCTGGCCTCATGTGGGGCATGAACCTCTCTATCATTTGGGGTGTGCTCATCGGCATCTGTCTCGTATCGGCAGCATTTATCTTCTCTATCCTTAAGCGTCTTGAGGCCGTAGCGAAGTAATCCGTATACACAACAATTAAATAATGAAGGGTCGCATGGTTTCATGCGGCCCTTTTGTGTGTGCTATGCGTTAAAAAAACTAAAAATGGAGTAATACATATGTAGAGACTGCTTTTTTATAGCTACCTTTGATATTGGTTGAATAAAAAATAGGCTATGGAGCGAACGATGTGCAACATGTTGTTGAGGTTACCCCTATTTCAAGGTATGGGAAAGGAGAACTTGTTTGAAATTCTCGAACAGACGACCTTTTATTTTCGTCGGGTCGAGGATGAGGAAGTTGTTTTTCGGCAGGGTGAGCAGTGTGGTGAGTTGACTTTCTTGATGCATGGCACGTTGGTGGCTGAGACACAGGCTCCTCATGCTGATTTTTCATTTGCCGAGGAACTTAATCCCTACATGGTCATTGAACCGCAGTCATTGTTTGGCAAGTTCCCATGCTATAAGGCGACCTACAAGGCGCAGGGTGAGGTTTCGCTGCTGTGTGTTGACAAGTGTGTGATGTATCGTTTGTTTGAGAAATACGAGATCTTCCGCATCAACCTCCTTAACATGCTATGCTGCAAGGTGGAGAATCTGTACGAACGATTATGGTCTATCGCCCCACATGGAATTGAGGGTAGGATAGCCCTCTTCATCCGTAGTTTGTGCACCACCCCTCAGGGTACCAAGGTGCTATACATCAAGATGGAGGACTTGGCTAGGCTGCTCGATGAGACGCGTCTCAACGTTTCGCGTGTACTCAACAAATGGAGCCAGGAGGGTCTTGTCGCTATGAGCCGCAAGAAATTTGTCTTCTCTGATGTGCAGAAGCTTGCGACTCCCATCCCTTAACTCTCTTAGGCCATTGTTCATTATTCGGTACTCGTGGTTTACGGAATTTGCAGATTTTGTGTCCTTATGCCTCATTATATTGTAAAAAAGTTGTAACTTTACCCGATAAATTTACTTTGTTATGAGCGAAGAACTAAATATGCCCATCGAGGAGCAAGTTGCGTATACTGATGACAACATACGTCACTTGAGTGATATGGAACACGTGCGCCTGCGTCCTGGAATGTATATCGGAAAACTAGGTGATGGAACACAGAACGATGATGGTATCTACGTACTCTTGAAGGAGATTATTGACAACTCTATCGATGAGTTCAAGATGCATGCTGGCAGGCGTATCGAGATTGAGGTGGTGGACCACAAACAGGTGAGCGTGCGAGACTATGGTCGAGGGATTCCTCAGGGCAAGTTGGTGGAGGCGGTGAGTGTGCTTAATACGGGTGGTAAGTATGATAGCAAGGCCTTCAAGAAGAGTGTGGGACTCAATGGTGTGGGTGTGAAGGCGGTGAATGCTCTTAGTGCTCACTTTGAGGCCAGCTCATATCGTGAAGGCAAGGTGCGCACAGTAGTGTTTGAGAAGGGTAACCTCATCAGTGATACTACCATAGATGCTGGTTCTGAGGAGACAGGTACACGCATCGTCTTCGAACCAGATAATACACTCTTTGTAGGCTACTCATTCCGTACGGCCTACATTGAGGACATGTTGCGCAATTACACCTATCTGAACACGGGGCTTACCATCATGTTCAACGGCAAGCGCATCCTTTCGCGCAATGGCCTTGTAGACCTACTCACCGATAAGATGACGCGATCGACACTCTATCCTATCATACATCTCAAGACCGAGGATATTGAGATCGCCTTTACCCATACCGACCAGTATGGTGAGGAATACTACTCGTTTGTCAACGGCCAGCACACCACACAGGGCGGTACGCACCAGAGCGCCTTCAAGGAGCACATCGCACGTACCATCAAGGAATTCTACAACAAAAACCACGAATTTACCGACATTCGCAATGGTATCGTGGGTGCCATTGCCATCAATGTGGAGGAACCTGTATTTGAGAGCCAGACTAAAGTGAAACTGGGCTCTACTGCCATGGAACCTGGTGGTCGTAGCCTTAATAAGTTTGTGGGCGACTTCATCAAGACGGAAGTGGACAACTATCTGCACCGCAACACCGAGGTGGCTGACACTATGCTGCAGAAGATACAAGAGAGCGAGAAAGAGCGCAAGGCTATTGCTGGTGTCACCAAGATTGCCCGCGAGCGTGCTAAGAAGGTCAATATGCACAATCGCAAATTGCGCGACTGCCGTATCCACCTTAACGACGCCAAGGGAGATCGTACCGACGAGTCGTGCATCTTCATCACTGAGGGTGACTCAGCGAGCGGCTCTATCACCAAGAGTCGTGATGTGAATACACAAGCGGTATTCAGCCTTCGCGGTAAACCGCTCAACTCCTTCGGACTTACCAAGAAGGTGGTGTACGAGAATGAGGAGTTTAACCTCCTGCAGGCGGCTCTCAACATCGAAGATGGCCTTGAAGGCTTGCGCTACAATAAGGTCATCGTGGCAACTGATGCCGATGTCGATGGCATGCACATCCGATTATTGATGATAACCTTCTTCCTGCAGTTCTTCCCTGATCTCATCAAGAAGGGCCATGTATACATCTTGCAGACACCGCTCTTCCGTGTGCGCAACAAGAAACGTGCCATTAAGGGCTACAAGAAGGACAATGAGACAGATAGCGAGCGCAAGAGCGATTCGGTAACCGTGTATTGTTATTCAGAGGAGGAACGCATCAAGGCAATCAATGATTTGGGACCTAATCCTGAGATTACACGATTCAAGGGACTTGGTGAGATTTCACCCGATGAGTTCAAGCATTTCATAGGCAAAGATATGCGTCTCGAACGCGTCACCTTGAGCAAAAATGATGCCGTGATGGATCTCCTTGAGTTCTATATGGGAAAGAATACTATGGAGCGCCAAAACTTTATTGTGGACAACCTCGTTGTGGAGGAGGATAAAGCAGAAGAAGAGTAATGAGAACGGCAATCTTTCCCGGAACGTTCGATCCTTTTACTATTGGGCATGATGCTTTGGTACATCGTGCACTAGGTATTGTGGATGAATTGTATATTGCTATTGGTGTCAATACCGAGAAGCATACGATGCTCTCCTTGGAGGAGCGTGTGGAACGCATCACTGTACTATATAAGGATGAGCCGCGCGTACATGTGGTGAGTTATGAGGGCTTGACTACTGATTTTGCACAAACCATTGGTGCGCAGTTTATCATTCGAGGTGTGCGTAGCGCAATAGATTTCGAGTATGAGCGTAATATCGCGGATATTAATCGTTTGCTCACAAACATCGATACGCTGATTCTCATTAGCGAGCCTCAGTATGCTTCCATTAGTAGTAGCATGGTGCGCGAACTGGCTCACTTTGGCAAGAATGTAGATCCGTATTTGCCTAAGTAACAGAGAGTGCTTATATTATTAATCTTCTAAGACTATAGACAACAGATGAAGCGAATATACTTACTTTTCATACTTTTCGCTTGCACTATGGGTGGTTTTTCGCAAAAGAAAGCTGCTGATATGGAGCAGGTGCGCAAACTGGTGATGGCACATAGCGCCATTACTAATCTCTATGTAGATGAAGTTGACGAGGCGAAGATTGTGGAGGCTAGTATCAAAGCCATGCTCAAGGAACTGGATCCTCACTCCACGTACCTTACCGCCAAGGAAGTAGAGAAAATGAACGAACCCCTACAAGGTAACTTCGAGGGTATTGGTGTGCAGTTTAATATGGCTGACGATACGCTCTATGTCATTCAGACTGTAAGCAAGGGTCCCTCGGAGAAGGTAGGCATCTTACCTGGTGACCGCATTGTGATGGTGAACGATACGTCCATTGCGGGCGTCAAGATGGAGCGTGACGAGATTATGAGACGCTTGCGTGGACCAAAAGGGTCGGTTGTGGTGCTCGGTATTGTGCGTCGTGGTTACGATGAACAGTTGGTGTTTCATGTGACACGCGACAAGATACCTGTGCATACACTCGATGCTGCCTACATGATTGCTCCTAAGGTGGGATATATCAAGATAAGTAGCTTTGGTGTCACTACGCATGATGAGTTTATACAGGCTCTCACTCAACTCAAAGAGGAGAAGATGCAACATCTCATACTTGATCTTCAAGGCAATGGTGGTGGCTACCTCAAGGCTGCAGTGGATATGGCTAATGACTTCCTCCAAGAGGGACAGCAGATTGTGTATACTGAGGGAGCCAAGTCGCCCCGTTCGGAGTTCAATGCTAAGGGTAGGGGGCAGTTTCAGGAGGGACGTCTTGTGGTGCTCGTTGATGAATACTCTGCTTCTGCGGCTGAGATCGTGACGGGAGCTGTTCAGGATTGGGATAGAGGTATTGTTGTAGGACGTCGCTCCTTTGGTAAGGGTCTAGTGCAGCGCCCTGTCCCCATGCCGGATGGCTCGATGATACGTCTTACCATAGCGCGCTATCATACTCCTTCGGGACGTTGTATACAGAAACCTTATGGAGAGGATATAGACTATCGCAAAGATCTCGCCGATCGTTTCAATAAAGGCGAGATGATGCATGCAGACAGTATTCACTTTCCCGACTCGTTGAAGTTCCATACGCGAGTGATGGGTCGCACTGTATATGGTGGCGGAGGTATTATGCCTGACTATTTCGTACCGCTTGATACTACGAGTTACACGAAGTATCACCGTGAGCTTACAGCCAAGGGAGCCATTGTGAATACTAACCTTGCCGTCATAGATCGCTATCGTAAGGAGTTTCAGATTCGCTATCCCGACGTTAAAACCTTCATCAGGAAGTTCGAAGTGGATGATACGATTCTCTCTGTTTTGCTTGCCGAAGCGGAGAAGGCTGGAGTCAAGTATGATGAGGCGCTTTATCAAGCATCGTTACCCCTTATTAGAGTTCAGCTAAAGGCTCTCATCGCCCGTGACCTTTGGGATATGAGCCAATTCTACGAAATCTACAACCTCACCGATGAGACTGTGATGAAGGGGTTGGAGATTATTCAGAGCAAGGATTTTGGTCTGAAATAGAATGTGCTTTCTCGCTTTATCTCTTTTCTAAGAAGCAGAAGATGGGGTAGTGGTCTGATATTTTTATGGAACGGTCCACAGTGCAGTTGTATGCCTTGAACTTTGACGAGTACATGATATGATCGATGCGGAAGTACATACCGTGACGATTGTAGCTGAATCCAGGACCATTACCGCTGTTGGTGTAGGCATCGGTGAGTTTTCTTTTCAAGCGATGACAAGTGTATGATATTGGTGAGTCGTTGAAGTCTCCACAAACGATGATGTAGGGCGAAGATTCTTTTTTCATATCGGCCATGACTACATCGATCTGATTGGCGCGTTTAGCTGCAGAGTCGCGTAGCTTCTTTACCAATCGTTTGGTGCCTTGGCTGCGTAGGTGCTCTCCTGGATCCTTTATCAACTGTTTATAGGCACTCTTGTCATTGTCGTGTATGTTGTTTGATTGTAGATGACAGTTATATACTACGATAGTATCTCCTTCGTGGAGAATACGATATTTGGCACATCCATTCGTTGTTGACTCCAGCTTTATATTCTCAGAACTTAGGATAGGATATTTTGACAAACAACCAAGGTGATGTGCTGTCGCTTGACTCTCGTCAGAGAGTTCGTATGATTTATAGGGGTACTTCTTCAATAACTGTTTGCGTTTCTTGAGTGTGGCAAACTGAAATTCCTGTAGGCAGATGATGTCGGCATCAGCGGCCTCCAAGTAGGCTATCGTTGCATTTGAGGCATTGGTGTTCGAAGCATTGATATTGGGGCTCAAGATATTGTATGATAGCAGCTTCAAACTGTTCCTGGGAGGCTCTTGTTTGCCTAGATTGATGGGAATGAATGCTCGTATCTGTGCAAAGCAGATAATGCACGTGATGAGCGAAACGAAGGAGTAACGCCAATAGACAATTAACCAAAATAGAAGGAAGAATACATTGATAGCCAATACTATAGGAAAGCCCAGACCTGCCAATGAGAGTAGCGGCAGCTGTTCGGCTGGCAGCATGGGGCTGTAGGCGCAATAGATGAGCCCTAAGGCTGCCAATACATTGATGGCGAGTATGGGTAGTAATAATACCTTTAGGACTGTGTTCATCGCTTGCTGGCTTCAAAGAGGCGTCGTTTCTCCTCATCGCTGAGGCTGCTATAGCCTGATTTCTTAAGTTTATCCAATATTTTGTCCACCTCGTCGGCTTGTGCCTTCTTGTGGGCATTATACTCGTAATCAGCCGCGCGTGAGTTGGTGGTGTGGACCTTCATCTTTGGTTTGCGTGGTTTGTGTTCTCGTTTGCTGAATACTCCACCTATTGCATCGATACACACATTTATCCAGTGTGTGATATCTTGCCCTTGGCTTATGCCTTTAGCAAACCACCAACCTGCAAGTGCGCCTCCCAGGTGGGCGATGTGTCCTCCCGCATTGTTAGACCCTACGTATAAGGCATCAAAGAGTACGATGAAAAGGGCAAAATACTTTAGTCGTACGGGACCAAAGAATATCAAGTTGATGCGGTATTCAGGCTCGCGCACTGCGGTGGCTATGGCTATAGCTAATACGGAGGCTGATGCTCCGACTAATGTGGCACTATATAGCTGTTCTTTGAAGAAAGGGAAAATGTTGTAGGATGCAATATAAAGTAGTCCGCCCAATAATCCCCCCACGACATAGAGACCTCGAAGATGCTTTGCTGAGAAGAAGTAGAGGAACATCTTCCCGAACCAGTACAACCATAGCATATTGCCCAACAAGTGCCATATGCCGGCATGCATGAACATGTAAGTAATCAGTGTCCATGGGCGGCGTAGCAATTGCAAGAGGTCTGCTGGTAGATAGAGGCATCGCAAGAGTTCTACAGTATCGATATTGAACAATCCCATCACAATGCTCAACAGCATGCTGATCACGTATGCTGCGACATTGATATAGATGAGACGGACGACGATGTTGCCTTGTTTGAAGGTATGCTTCAAATCTTCAAAAATACTAGCCATGAAATGTTCCTTTCTTTCGCCAATACATAATAAGTAAAAAACCGAATACCATACCTCCTAAGTGCGCAAAATGGGCGATTCCATCGTTACTTGCTACTCCCAAGTAGAGTTCTATCGCAATGTAACCCATAATCATCCATTTTGTCTTTATGGGCACTGGAAGGGGAAAGATATACATGGGTTGGTTTGGGAAGAGTATTCCGAAAGCCATCAAGATGGCATATACCGCACCCGAAGCACCTACGGTGGGTACGCTGATTCGATTCATGTAGAGATTAAGCCATTGTTCTGCGGTTTGTGAATAGCCGCTGATGGGGATTGTCGTATCTGGCGCATAGGTTGATAGCTGCGCTATATCCTTCATGTGAGGAATAAACTCAAAGTACTGAGTTACCTCTTGTACCAATCCCGCTCCCATTCCGCAGAGGATGTAAAAGAAGAGAAAGCGTTGCGAACCCCAAACAGATTCCAATACGCGTCCGAACATCCATACGGCGAACATATTGAAAAAGATATGCTCGAATCCCGAGTGCATGAACATGTAGGTAAAAATCTGATACAATTCAAATTTATCTGACCCGAAGTAGTGAAGACCTAATATGTCGTTGAGGTTGATGCCGTGTCTCTGTGCAACG
This sequence comes from Bacteroidaceae bacterium, assembly GCA_045654565.1. GTDB lineage: Bacteria > Bacteroidota > Bacteroidia > Bacteroidales > Bacteroidaceae > UBA1189. The sequence goes on along the minus strand of JAZONP010000038.1, from coordinate 4,715 downwards.
ATGGCTGCGAAGAAACAAAGCACATTGATGATTATCAAATTCTTGGTTACGGGGGGCGTATTGTTCATCATTGTTGTTTCCTATATATAACTTTTACAAAAACATACAAAGTTACGCATTTTATTCTACACTCTTCTCTGTTTTCAGATTTCATGGTGTTTTTTTCATTTTTTTTATTATTTATGGGAGTGTGTTAACAACTTTTCGGGGAGGAGAAAAGTTTATGTAAACTTGACTTTTCGCTTGTTTATCCGTATCTTTGTCACCCTCTTTACTAAAAACGATAGATATGGCTGAAGATATAGTGTTGACCCCAATGATGAAGCAGTTTCTGGAACTTAAATCTAAGCATCCGGATGCTATATTGCTATTTCGTTGTGGCGACTTTTATGAGACTTACTCCACTGATGCGATTATAGCCAGTGATATATTGGGTATCACACTAACGAAGCGTGCCAATGGTAAGGATAAACATCTTGAGATGGCAGGATTCCCCTTCCATGCCCTTGATACCTATCTGCCCAAGTTGGTTCGTGCAGGACGCCGCGTAGCTATCTGTGACCAGCTAGAAGATCCCAAGTTGGCTAAGAAGCTCGTGAAGCGTGGTATTACTGAGTTGGTGACGCCAGGTGTGTCGATTAATGAAAATGTACTCAATTATAAGGAGAATAACTTCTTGGCGGCTGTGCATTTCGGAAAGGGGTCGTGTGGTGTCTCTTTCTTGGATATCTCTACGGGTGAGTTCCTCACCGCTGAGGGACCATTCGAATATATCGATAAATTGCTCGTAAACTTTGCTCCCAAAGAGGTGCTTTTCCAGCATGGGCTCCGTAATCAGTTTGAGAGTGTTTTCGGTAGCAAATATTGCACCTTCGAACTTGACGATTGGGCTTTTACAGAATCGTTTGCCCGCGAGAAACTTGTCAAGCACTTCCAAGTGAAGAATCTCAAGGGGTTTGGCATCGAGCATCTAAAGAATGGTGTTGTAGCTTCGGGAGCTGTGTTACACTATCTGGAGGTAACACTGCATACACAAATCAAGCATATTACTACGCTTTCACGTATTGAGGAGGAACGCTATGTGCGCCTTGACCGCTATACCGTGCGTAGTCTCGAACTTGTACATCCGATGAATGAGGGTGGTAAGTCGTTGCTTGATGTCATTGATAAGACAATAAGTCCTATGGGCGCTCGTCTGCTCAAACGGTGGGTGGTATTTCCTCTAAAGGAGGTGCGCGCCATCAATGAGCGTTTGGATATCGTGGAGTACTTCTTCCGCCATCCCGATTTTAGAGAATTGCTTGATGATGCGCTGCATCAGATAGGTGACCTCGAACGCATCATTTCGCGCGTGGCAGCTGGGCGTGTGTCCCCCCGCGAGGTGGTTCAGCTGAAGGTGGCGTTGAGTGCCATAGAACCCGTAAAGGAGGCTTGTGAGGCGTCTGATAATGAGAGCATACGCCGCATAGGAGAGCAACTTAATGTGTGCCGGACCATACGCGACCGCATAGCTCACGAAATAAAGAACGATCCGCCTCTGCTCGTGGCTAAGGGAGGGGTTATAGCTGATGGCGTAAATGCAGAACTTGATGAACTGCGTCGCATAGCCTACTCGGGTAAGGATTATTTGTTGCAGATGCAGCAACGCGAGAGTGAGGCGACTGAAATTCCGAGTCTCAAGATTGCCTACAACAATGTATTTGGCTACTACATCGAGGTGCGTAACACCCATAAGGATAAAGTACCTGAGACTTGGATCCGCAAGCAGACCTTGGTCAATGCCGAGCGTTATATCACTCAGGAACTCAAAGAATATGAAGAGAAAATTCTTGGTGCGGAGGACAAAATATCTGCCCTTGAAACTCGACTTTACAATGACCTTGTGTATGCTTTGAACGAATATATCCCTGCAATACAAATCAATGCTAATCAGATTGCGCGTCTCGATTGCTTGCTCTCTTTTGCAGCCACGGCAGCTATGGGTCGCTATGTACGTCCTGTGGTGGATGATAGCACCGTGCTTGAAATCCGTCAGGGACGCCATCCGGTCATCGAACAGCAACTTCCCGTGGGCGAGAGCTACATTGCCAATGATGTGATGCTTGATACAGAGACACAGCAGATACTCATCATTACGGGTCCCAACATGGCGGGTAAATCGGCTCTTTTGAGACAGACTGCTCTCATTACCTTGATGGCACAGATTGGTAGTTTTGTGCCTGCTGAGGCGGCTCATGTGGGATTGGTGGATAAAATCTTTACTCGTGTAGGAGCTAGTGACAATATCTCTGTGGGTGAATCGACCTTTATGGTTGAGATGACTGAGGCCTCGGATATCCTCAATAATATCAGCCCGCGTAGCCTCGTGCTTTTCGATGAGCTAGGTCGCGGTACCTCTACTTATGATGGTATATCTATTGCTTGGGCTATTGTAGAGTATATTCATGAGAATAGTCGTGGTCGCGCTCGCACTCTTTTTGCTACTCACTACCACGAACTGAACGAGATGGAGAAATCTTTTTCGCGCATCAAGAATTTTAACGTTGCAGTGCGTGAGGTAAATAAGAAGGTGGTCTTTGTACGTAAGCTTCAACCTGGAGGTTCAAATCACTCGTTTGGTATTCACGTTGCCGATATGGCCGGTATGCCTAAGAGTATTGTTAAGCGTGCAGAAAAGATACTCCAGCAGATGGAGAGCAATGCCGCAGCAGAAGGCATCAGCAAGCCTACTGATGCCATTGCAGATAGTCGCGAGGGAATGCAAATGAGTATATTCCAGCTCGACGACCCTATTCTTTGTCAGGTGCGTGATGAGATACTGGGGATTGATGTGAATAACCTTACACCGCTCGAAGCACTCAACAAGCTCAACGAAATCAAGAAAATCGTGCGTGGTAAATGATTCAATAATATGAATAAGAAAATGGAGGCACCAAGAGGGGCCTCCATTTGTTTTCTTTATTTACGACAAGATTTTAATCCACTGTCCAATTCGGGTTGTGAGGTTTTGTCTTAGTGGGGTCGTAGTGTAGGGCCTTCACATCAGGGATGCGGAGGCGGTAGGTGCGGCCCGACTTATTGTTCATCGTGTACTCGCGCAACCAGGGATTCTCCTCTTTGAGTTGGGCTACGGTGACGCCATGCTGCTTGGCAAAGGCCGTGAGGTCGTCGATCTGCTGGGTGGTGGTGACAATCTCTTTGGGCGCAATGTAGGGATATAGTTGCGAACGCTTGAGCATGAAACCATAGGCCTTGGGGTCCTCGAGTACCATCTTGGCGGTAAGGATACGGAACATGTAACGTGAGGTCTCCTCCACAAGCCAGAGGTCCATGGCATTATCCACGCCCTGTTGGTCGAGGCGGCGGGTGATACCATTTTGTCCGCCATTGTAGCTGGCTGCTACGGTCATCCAATCGCCATACAGTTCGTACGACTCCTTCAAGTAGGCACAGGCAGCACGGGTGGCCTTCTCGATGTTGTAACGTTCGTCGATGTTGGCGTTCACTTCGAGGCCATACTTGCGTCCTGTCTCTTGCATGAACTGCCACATGCCGGCCGCTCCTGCCGAAGATCGTGCTAAGGGGCTGAGGTTGCTTTCGATGACCATGAGGTATTTGAGGTCGTCGGGTACGCCACACTCCTTGAGGATAGGTTCTACGATGGGAAAATAGCGATTGGCTCGCTTGATCATGAGCAGGGTGAGCTGGTGAGAGTAGGTAAACGCGGTAATCTCACGATCCATGCGTTCGCGAAGGTCTGCACGATTGAGTTTGATCGTCTCGTCGGCAAAGTATACTTCGGCAGGGACCTCGGGTACTACGGCAAGGGCTGCTACCTTGGACTCCGGCATCTCCTTGTCGCTAAGGATATTATTGCTCAAAAACAACGGAATGCACATCCCTATACATACATAGATACATATAGGGATGGCTTTACGGATGAAATGCTTCATATCTGATTACTCCTTGGGCAATACTTCAAGGGCTCGACGTGCACGACGCAGGGTCTCCTCCTTACCGATGAAATCAGTGAGTTCGAAGATGTGAGGACCTACGGCAGCGCCTACGAGGGTTACTCGGAAGGCATTCATTACCTTACCCACAGCCCATTCCTTAGAGGTAATCCATTCCATAATGAGGGGCTCTATCTCGGCACCAGTGAATACGGGAGATTGCTCGATGAAATCGCATAATTCGCTCACATATGCCTGTGACATGGCAGGCTCTTTCCACCATTTCTTGAGCGACTTCTCGTCGTAGCTCTCGGGAGCCTGGAAGAAGTATGAGCAGGTATCCCACAATTCGTGTACGAAGTTGACACGACCCTTCATGAGAGATACCACTTTGACGATGCGCTCGAACTCCTCGTTGATCCCCTTTTCGCGGAGCATAGGCTCGAAGAGACGGGCGATGTCCTCATCGCTCTTTGAGAGGATGTATTCGTGGTTGAACCACACGAGTTTCTTATAGTCGAAGCGTGCACCGGCCTTTGAGCAGCGTGCGAGGTCGAAGAGCTGAATCATCTCGTCGAGCGTCATCTTCTCCTGGTCGTTACCAGGGTTCCAGCCGAGCAGGGCGAGGAAGTTGATGACAGCCTCGGGGAGGTAGTCCTTCTCGCGATAGCCCGATGAGATGTCTCCGGTCTTGGGGTCGTGCCACTCGAGGGGGAACACTGGGAATCCCAAGCGGTCGCCATCGCGTTTGCTGAGCTTACC
>JAZONP010000037.1:0-6152 GCA_045654565.1 Bacteroidaceae bacterium | reverse complement strand
GACATCGTGTTTGCTACCCGCTACCCCGAGAAGTATGGCTTGAAGGAGATGAAGGAGATGATCTCGTTCGGTGGTTCGCCCCGTGCCTCTATCAGCCTCGCCTTGGCAGCCCGCGCATATGCCTTCATCAAGCGTCGCGGCTACGTGATCCCCGAGGATGTGCGAGCTGTGGCTCACGATGTGTTGCGTCACCGTATCGGTCTTTCTTACGAGGCAGAGGCAAGCAACCTCACCACAGAGGAGATCATCAGCACGATATTGAATAAGGTGGAAGTACCCTGATAGTGTAGACAACGGACAACTGACAACAGACGATGGTCTACCATCCGGATGGCTGTCTGTTGTCTGTTGACTGTCGTCTGTTGACAAAAAAAGTATGGACGCAAACGAATTAATCAAGAAGGTACGCAAGATTGAGATCAAGACCCGTGGCTTGTCGAGCAATATCTTTGCCGGACAGTACCACTCGGCCTTCAAGGGTAGGGGTATGGCCTTCTCTGAGGTGCGCGAGTATCAGTATGGCGATGATGTGCGCGATATCGACTGGAACGTGACGGCACGCTTCAACAAACCCTATGTGAAGGTGTTTGAGGAGGAGCGTGAGCTCACCGTGATGCTGCTCGTGGACATGTCGGGAAGCCTCGACTTCGGTACGTCGGGTATGTCGAAGAAGGACATGGTGGCCGAGATTGCCGCTACACTGGCCTTTGCTGCCATACAGAACAATGACAAGATCGGAGCAATCTTCTTTACCGACCGCATAGAGAAGTTTATTCCCCCACAGAAGGGACGCAAGCATATCCTCTATATCATACGCGAAGTGCTGGGCTTCGAGCCCGAGAGCCGGCAGACCGATCTCACCGTGCCCCTGCAATACCTCACCAACGCCATCAAGAAGCGCTGTACGACGTTTGTGTTGAGTGACTTCATCGAGGAACGCAATTTTAAGAACGCCCTCACCATCGCCAACCGCAAGCACGACGTGGTGGCCATACAGGTCTATGATAAGCGTGTGGAGGAGCTACCCGATGTGGGGATGATGAAGATGGTAGACCCCGAGACGGGGCAGGATGTGTACGTAGACACCTCATCGCGCCGCGTGCGAGCTCTGCACCGCAAATGGTGGATAGAGGGACAGGTAAGGCTACGCGACACCTTTAGCAAGTCGGGTGTTGACTCCATCTCGGTGCGCACTGATCAGGATTATGTGAAGGCGCTGATGAACCTTTTTGCTAAAAGAAACTAATACGTCATCGTGACGCTAAGAGAACTTCGGGCTCGACGCACAAGCGGACCTCTAGCATAAGACTGGAGGGGATGATGCCAAGGAGATCGTGAAGTCTTCTGACGGGATATCATAACCGGGATTCTCTTGCTTTGGATGACAAGCTAATATGATAGTATGAGATTATTAAGAACATATCTAGTGGCTTTGGTCGTGGCATTCGTTGCCTTGCCAGCCTTCTCGCAGGTGACGGTGAGTGCCAGCATCGACTCGTTGCAATTGCTCATTGGTGAGCAGGCTCATGTGAAACTCGAGGTGAGCTGTCCTGCCCAGGGTGAGCTTATCATGCCCACCTATCCCAATCGTGTGTTGATGGAGGGTATCGAGATCTTGGGTGAGGTGAAGACCGATACGCAGTATCTCAACAAGCGCAGCCACATGGTGGTGACGCAAGAGTATACGGTGACCTCATTCGATACGGCATTTTACTATATACCCCCCTTCGAGGTATTAGTAGATAGCGTGACGTACACCTCTGACCCGCTGGCCTTGATGGTGATGTCATTCGATATCGACACCACCAATGTGGAGGCTATCTTCCCCATTAAGGAGGTCATGACACGCCCGATAACCGTTGTCGAAGCATTGCCCATGGGCGGATCACTGCTCTTGCTTGTCGCATTCTGTTTTCTTATCCCTTACCTGCTGAAGCGCTACCACGACAACAAGCCTATCTTGCGCCGTGTGACCATAGCTCCCAAACTGCCGCCCTATCAGGTGGCACTGCAGGAGATGGAGCGCATCAAGAGTGAGAAGAGCTGGCAACGCGACGATGTGAAGAGTTTCTATACCGAACTTACCGATACACTGCGTGAATACATGGAGGGTCGCTTCGGGTTCAATGCCAAGGAGATGACCTCTGATGAGATTATCGCACACCTCAACCAACAGCCCGACAAGGAGTGGATAGGGGAGTTGCGCGAGTTGTTCCAGATGTCAGACCTTGTGAAGTTTGCCAAGTACCAACCCCTCATCAATGAGAATGACATGAACCTCATCAATGCCATCGACTTCATAAACAAGACCAAGGTGGAGGAGGTGGCTCCTGCCGAACCCGTGGTGCAGGAGATTGTGGTCAAGGAGGGTAGATCAAAGCAGGCCAAGGCGCTCATCATTGCTACGATTGCCGTGACTGGGGTGCTTGCGGCCGTTGCACTCTATGTGGCCATCGCAGAGGTCGTACAGATGTTCTTTTGAGTGATAAACAATAACGAAACCTTTTTGAGATTTATGAATTATGATTTATTGCTGTCATCGCGGTAATCGCTTAAAGCTCATAGCTCATTAATTTTCAATTTTCAATTCTCAATTAAAATATGACTTTCGTCCATCCCGCATATCTATTATTGCTGCTCTTACTTATCCCCTATATCGTGTGGTACATCCTTAGGGGAAGGCAGAGCGAACCCTCAATGCGCGTATCTACTACACGCATGTATGCGTCTATGCCCAAGAGCTACAAGGTATATCTGCGCCATGTGCCCTTTGTGTTGCGCATGATTGCTCTCGCATTGCTCATCTTTGTGTTGGCACGTCCACAGTCTACCGATAGCTGGCAGAGCAGCGAGGTGGAGGGTATCGACATCATGCTCGCCATGGACGTATCGACCAGTATGCTGGCCGAAGACCTCAAGCCCAACCGCCTCGAAGCGGCCAAACAGGTGGCGGCTGACTTTATCAATGGTCGTCCTAATGACAATATCGGTCTTACTATCTTTGCCGGGCAGAGTTTCACGCAATCACCCCTCACCGTGGACCATGCCGTGTTGCTCAATCTCTTCAATAGCGTAAGCTGCTCTATGGCTATGAACGGCATCATTGAGGATGGTACGGCTATTGGTCTTGGCATAGCAAATGCTGTGAGCCGACTCAAAGAAAGCAAGGCTAAGTCTAAGGTTATCATTCTGCTTACCGATGGATCGAACAACCGCGGAGATATATCGCCTCTTACCGCAGCAGAGATCGCAAAGACCTATGGAATTCGTGTATATACCATCGGAGTGGGAAGCAACGGAATGGCACCCTATCCCTATCAAGGCTTTGGCGGGACACAGTACGTGCAGGTACCTGTAGAAATTGATGAGAATACACTGATACAGATCGCCGAGACGGCTGATGGACAATACTATCGAGCTACAAGCAACTCAAAACTTAAGGAAGTGTATGCCGAGATTGACCAACTCGAACGTACTAAGCTTAATGTCAAGGATTTCAGTCGTAAGACCGAGGAGTATATGCCCTTTGCTATATGGGCTATGGTGTGCCTTATCATTGAGGTGCTGCTGAGACTTACCATACTGCGTCGTATACCATAAACAAAAAGAACCATCACTATGTTCAAGTTTGCAAATCCCAACGCTCTGTTTTTATATATTGTGCTTGCCGTACTTGTTGCGGTGTATTTCTATGCTCGCTATAATCGAAAAAAAGCCTTGCTTCGCTATGGAGACCCCGAACTGATCGGTGCATTGATGCCCGAGGTGTCGAATCTTCGTCCACAAATCAAGTTTTGGATCACGTTTACTGCGCTCTGCTTTATGGTGTTGGTGCTTGCCCGTCCACAATTTGGCTCCAAGATGGAGGTCGTAAAACGCCAAGGAATCGAGACGATTATAGCCCTCGATATATCGAACTCCATGCTGGCTGAAGATGTAGCTCCCAGTAGATTGGAGAAATCAAAAAACATCATTTCCAAGCTTGTCGATGGGTTGGCAGATGACAAGGTGGGACTCATCGTTTTTGCAGGCGATGCCTTCATCCAGTTGCCTATTACAAGTGATTTTATCTCGGCAAAAATGTTTCTTGAGTCTATAGAGCCTGAACTTATAGCACGCCAAGGTACCAATATCAAAGCTGCAATTGATATGGCAACGCGTAGCTTTACCCCCAAAGAAGGGGTGGGAAAGGCTGTCATCATTATCACCGATGGTGAAAACCATGAGGGCGGAGCCGTGGAGGCTGCTAAGGCTGCTGCCGAGAAGGGATTGATGATCTATGTGATGGGAGTAGGATCGCCGGAAGGCTCGCCCATCCCTGCAGGACGTTCGGGTGAGTTCCGTCGTGATAAAGATGGAAATGTCGTCATTACCCGACTCAATGAACAGATGTGCCAAGAGATAGCGGCTGCAAGTAACGGCGTATATATCCGTATAGACAACACCAACAACGCACAGAAAATATTGCAGAAGGAAATCGATAAACTTGCAAAGGCAGATATCGAGACTACGACTTATTCAGAGTATAACGAACAGTTCATGGTCATGGCTTGGATTGCATTCGTGCTCTTGCTCCTCGAGTTGCTATTGATGGCTAAGAAGAACCCTAGATTTAAGGATATAAATCTCTTCTGATCTTTCTATTACAGGTAAAAGTAGCGATGTGCAGAGTAAGTTCTCTGCATCAGTTGGTCATTTCCAATTGCCACGAGTGAAGTCGGGGATCTTTATAGGAATACCTCCGTTTTGTGCAGACTGCTCGCTAAGCTCTGCAATGCACGACCATTCTGCAGCATCGTACACGTCCATATCAAGTGGTAAACCATGACGAAGGCTGTGTATGAGACGGTAGTCCATGGTATAGTTCATGATGTTTGGAACCCCAAGTGCATAGCCTTTCTCTTGAATCTCAGCTATTTCGGGACGAGTGTATTGTGCCACGATTGACTCGGTATTATCGTCTTTGATAGGCTCTTGCCCATCGAGCATGATACAGCGACGAGGGTACTTCTGTGCGAAGCCACGAGTGCCGCATATGGTCTGCATACGACTGTAGGGGCGGGGAGTGGTGACATCATACTGAAGGAGTATACTCTTGCCATTGACGGTACGGATAAGCGTATTGTTGACGCACACATCGTGAGACACATCTGTCGATGGCGTAAGCGATACCAGGTAGTCGAGGCGGTCGCCACGATGTATGTGTAGCAACTGACATACAGGACCTATGCCGTGTGTAGGGTAGGGATTGCCTTTGTGCTGCCCGCAGAGACGGGCCATCCAGCCTTTGGGACCATCGCTATCGTACTTGTCGCGCAGATCGTGGATATATGCTCCCTCGAGGTGAGTGAGCGTGCCGAAGAGTCCCTCGTGTTCCATGGTGAGCATAGCTTGGTGAAAGGTGTCGTAGCAACAGTTCTCAAGCATGAAGCAATGGCGGCGTGTGCGCTCGGCCGTGTCTACCAACTGCCAACATTCGTCAATGGTTGTAGCTGCAGGTACCTCGATGGCTACGTGCTTGCCTTGCTCCATAGCGTAACATGCCATGGGTGTGTGAGTGAGCCAATCGGTACAGACATATACGAGGTCAATGTCGGGACATTCACACAACTGACGCCATCCCTCAGGAGTCGTATAGTGGTGCGGATGATAACGTCCATCTGTAGCAATCAATTTGTCTGCCTCCTCCAAATGAGCGGGAGTGATGTCGCAGAGTGCTACAATATCTATATTATCGATGACAAGGTAGCGGCGAAGCGTTGCCATACCACGATTCCCTAATCCAATAAATCCTATACGAACTATCGGAAGGGCTTCACATGCCAACTGTAATACGTGTGTGTGTTCCATAACAATGACAAAGATACAACAAGCCGAGAGGAGAACAAAATAAACCGTTTATTTTTTTTATCCCGAAACGCCGTGTATCTTCACGGTCCAAGCGTAATTTTAGTGCAAGCCGAGTGAAAAAGCAAGTATACTCGCATTTTTTTTAGGTAATAATATAGATTTTTACCCAATCTATGTATTTCCGCGTTAGTAACTCTTAGTTTTCCTCCTTACGACTTTCGTTTCCTCCTCCTTACTCGGAATAATCAAAGTGAACTTTGCTTCTACCCTCGCTCGTTCGTCGGTTCGCACCTCAGCAGAGA
>JAZONP010000036.1:0-9738 GCA_045654565.1 Bacteroidaceae bacterium | reverse complement strand
GAGCGGAGCTTCATCAGTCCTTCGCGAACGATGCGCTGCAACTCAAGTTTAGACGAATCTACAAATTCACACAGGGCAAAGTCTTCGGGAGCCACCTCGTAGATACCTGCAGCCTCCATCTTCTCGATGTCGCCGGCAATGATAGCCTTGACGAGGTATTCGGGGTAGATGTCCATGGGGAACACTTTGTCGTACTCGTTAGAGTTGATCATGTGGCGCTCCTCACCCTTGAGACGTGCGTCGAGCACATACTCCTTGCGGGGGAAGAGGAAGCTGAAGTAAGCACGGCTTACGCTGAAATCGTTGAAGCGAGGCATAGCCCAGCCGAGGATCTCGTGCTTGTCGCTACCATCGGGGATAACAGTCACCATGTTGGCAAATGCACCGAGATAGCTCTCTTCAGTAGCCACGGGGCCAGTGAGCACGTTGCCGTTGATGATGCGGTTGACGCAACCACCCTTAATGCGGCCACCCACGATGTCGCTCATCTGAGCACCGAGGATTACCTTGCTGTAAGCGGGGTTCTCAACCTGTGAACCTGCCACGGCGATGGTACGGGTGAGGTCTACAACACCCTTATCGAACATACGACCGATGAAGATTACCTCTTCGGCACCAACGGTCCACACGATGTCGCCCTTGTTGATGGGTTGCACGTGGTTGATCTGCACACCCACGTTACCGGCGGGATGCTTGCCCTTGAAGGCGGTGATTTCTACGTTCTTTGCATCCACGATGCTGGGGTTGGTCTGCTTGGCGCTGACACCGAGGAAAGTGGGAGCCATCTTAGCCAATGCGCTGAGACCCACCTGGAAGTCCACCTCATTACCCTTGATGACATACTCGAAGTCAGGAGCGAGAGGCTTGCTGTCGAAAGCCGACACGAAGATGGCCTTGGGACGTGCGTCGGGGTTAGCCACCACATCGTAGGGACGCTGGCGGAGGAACGCGAACATACCGCTCTCGAGCAACGCTTCTTTCACTTGTTCACCATTCAAAGAGTGAACACTCTTAACACCAAAGTTCACTGCCTCCTGCTTGGCATCAGCTGTAACGACGATGCTCATCACCTTACGACGAGCACCACGGTTCACTGCAGCCACAACACCTGACACAGGGCTTACGAACTTCACTTCAGGATGCTTCTTGTCAACAAACAGAGCCTCCCCGGCCTTGACATGCTGGCCCTCAGCCACTACTACCTTCGGGGTAACACCAATGAAATCATCGGGTACGAGAGCGTACTGTTGCGATGCCTTCACGGCTACCAGTTCCTTCTCGGCAGCGCCTTTGAGCTTAATGTCCAAGCCTTTTCGTAATTTAATTACTTCTGGCATAATGATTATGAAATATAAAAATAGTTATTTATTCTTAGTGCATACCACATAAAAATACGTGCAAAGTTAACATTTATTTATGGATAGTAAAACTAAACGATGATTTATTTACCAAATCGGACAAAGATTTCCCTCCACCCGACGAAAGCTATGAGGACTCGCAGATATTTCTTTACTAAAAAAAACAAATCTCGGTAGTTAGCGAGGGACACCTCGGTAGTTAGCGAGGTATAGCGCGGTAGTTAGCGAGGTGCAGCGCGGTAGTTAGCGAGGCATAGCGCGCTAACTACCGCGGAAGCATTTCATACCCGTCTTATAGGAAATTACGAACCCATGCCATGCCCCGGCAGTCCGCCACTTATGGATTCTCAGTCTACTCCAACCAATAAAAAGCACCCGGTCAACAAACATTCACACGTCGAGATTTGATATTTTGCGCACCATACATTATATTTGCAGTTTGAATATGAAGAGCCGCAGATACATACAAATCGCTTTGGCCGTGATGACACTACTCATCATTGGGGGCGCCTTATTGCTCAATTCCCCCCGGACACAACGACGAGTATCTGTATGGGTGGCCACCGAGTTGGAGAACCATATCGGTACACGTGTCAGCCTCGGAGGAGTGCATTGGCTACTTCCAAGCGACATCATCATTGATAGCCTTGCCATCGACGACCAAGAGGGTGAGCCTCTCCTATCTGTCGGCCGCATGGCCGCCAAAGTAGAGTGGATGCCCCTTATCCGCCACCACCAACTTTCTGTGCGCAACATTCGCCTTTTTAGCCCAGACATCAACATTTACAAGACAAACGATGGGGGAGCGTACAACTACCAATTCCTCATTGACGCCTTTGCCAGCAAGGAAAAGAAAAAGAACACCAACCTCTCACTACGCGTCAACACGCTAATCCTACGCGACGGCAAATTTAGATTCCAAGAAAAAGGGGAAACTCCGTTGGCCGTATCAGACCTCTCTGCCCAACTCGCATTGAAGGCACTCTCGACCGACTCAGTGAGCCTCATCGTACGCCATCTTGGCTTCAAGGAGCAATCGGGCTTGCAACTCAACGACCTATACTTCCGCTTCGTCGGAAACCGCCAGGGAGCGACATTGGCCAACTTCCAGATGGACCTCCCTCATAGTTCGCTGCAACTCGACACATTATGGGCCTCGTACACAATAGACGACATCAGCAATTCGCTCATCATCAAAGGAGGCATTCTACCCTCGTCCCAAATCACGCCATCAGACCTCAGTTTTGCCCTACCGCAGATAAAAGGACTTACAGAACAGGTATACCTGAGCGGTAACTTCATCGGCAGCCCTTCGCGCGTCAGTATCAAGGCTTTAGACATACACACAGCACACCGCCATCTCGTGGTACGTGCCAACGCCCGACTCAGTTTATCCGACTCTACGTCTTCAAAAACCTCCAGCGCCAGTCTCAACCTCGAAGAAGCATCCATAGCCAAAGGACTGTGGCCTTTGCTAGCGAGCAGTACCCCAGAACTCTACAAACGCATTCCCCAAGAAATCATCCGAGCAGGTAATATAACGACCAAAGGAGACCTACAAGTCCAAGGAGTTCAAACAGAGATAAACTTAGAAGCATGCTCTGATGTTGGTGATTTTAACGCACGTTTTAATCTCAATGACAAAGGAGAATACAAGGCGACACTCACCGGTGACAGCCTCAACATAGCCCAAGTTATTCCCCAAAGTCCGCTAGCCAGTACCAATGCAGCGCTTCAAGCCGAAGGTCAATGGGACTTGAGCCGACAACTAACAATGAGTGAGCTCCCCAACTCGTTGACCGCAGACATTAAAGCAACCCTTACCCACACTCAACTGTTGGGGTACGAGTACAAACACATCACACTTAATGGATGCTACGCTCCAAAAGACTACAGCGCCAATCTTATTCTTACTGACCCACATGGGCATCTTGACCTACAAGCGACATTCGACGCTCGTGGACGCATGCCACACTACACCATGCTGCTTGATGCAGACAGTCTTGACCTATACACCATAGGACTCATCAACCTACACGAAGGCAACACATTCAGCACCCGTATTGCCGCGGACCTTCACGGGCATGACATCGACCATATTGTCGGAAAAATAACAGTAGACAGCCTCGCTATGCACCGCCCCACAGATAGCTATGTCATCCAAGAGATGTCACTCTATGCAAGCGATCCAGAGGAGAAAATGTTATCACTGAAGAGCGACTTCATGGATGCTACACTACGAGGCGAACTCACCTACCGCTCGCTTATCAACAGTCTGCTCGGTCACCTACACCATTCTCTTCCTTCATTATGCAAAAGCCATGATCATCGTCATGAGCATAAGAATACGGACAACACCAACCTTTGCCTTGCCTCCATTGAGATATACAACACCACCCCCCTACGAGAATTATTATTACTACCCATAAGCACCACCGGTAAGGCCAAGTTGGACCTACTCGTCAATGATGCTTCTGGTGAATTAAAAGCGTCAGCTTCAGTCCCTCAAGTAGACTATAAAGAAAATCTAATCAAGGGATTAACATTCAATCTACACTCCACATCACAAGGCCTCGACCTCTACGCAGGCGGAACCTTGCATAACGAAAGTTCTCCTACTCTAACGGCCAGCCTTGTCACCAAAGCGTCTAACGACGTAGCAGACCTCGCCTTCCTCTGGAACAGCAATCCAATAGGAGCCTTTGAGGGGGCCCTCCAGACCCAAGCCACCCTCACCCTTGACTCAGAAGATAAACTTTGCGTAGGTATCACCACAGACAGCACAAGTGTCATACTCAATCACTCAAAGTGGGAGTTTGACCCTTTCAGCATGAGTATATCACCCGAGCGCATCTGCATTGACAGCCTACACTTCGCCAGTGCCACCCAGCACCTCAGCGCTAATGGTATCATAGCAGACAACGAGACAGACACCCTACTCATAGATTTCCACAATCTTGACTTAGGATACCTCCTCACCCTCGTCAAACTTGAAGGTATATCCTTCGACGGAAATGTGAGCGGAAACGCCGAGATAGCCAATCTATACGCAGAGCAACCCCATATAGAAGGCTCCATCGCCGCACAAGACTTTGTCTTTTGCGAAGGGGCCTTGGGAGATGTAGACGGACGCATCCACTGGAACCAAGACAAATCCCAACTCCAGTTCCTCGCCAATGTATGGGAGAATCCAGAGCATACAACCATAGTAGACGGACATGTTGACTTCGCCGAAGACGAACTATGGATAGACATTGCAGCTGACAGCACCAATGTACAGTTCCTCAACAGCCTGCTGAAGAGCTTCATGAACGACATCAAAGGACACGCCTATGGAAACCTCACCGTAGGCGGACCGCTAAAAGCGATTAACCTCAACGGAGCACTTCTTGCTGATGTAGACTTTAATCTCACGCCCACTGACGTACGCTACCATTTTCACGATAGCATACGCTTCACACCCAATGCCATACATTTCAACGGAATTGAAGCCTTCGACAACCGCGAGCAAAAAGCCATTATCAATGGTATCGTTAAACACAATGCCATAAAAGACTTTGCCGTCGACCTCTATGTTGACGCCCAGAATGTACTCGGCATCGACCTCCCCGACACAGGGCACGACAGTTTCTATACGACTATCTACGGAACGGGAGGAGTACACGTAACAGCATCTCCCACAACACCACTCGTTATTGACATACAGGCTCAAAGTGAGAAAGGGTCGGTATTTGCCCTCAATCTCGCGCCACAGAACGAATCTGCAAGCGAGAAGTTCATCACCTTTACCGACAGAAGCGACACCCGCAACACCCCTACCATTGCCACACTAGGCACCAATCGTCGCCGCAGAAGACAAACCGAAGGCATCCCCCCGACGCTGATCAAAATCAATGCGCAAGTAACGCCTGACGCCATGCTCAAACTGGTTATGAACCAAGCCGTTGACGATCATATCAGCATATCTGGTAGCGGAGACTTACAGATAAGTGCTCAAGGCACCGATATCAATCTTTTCGGCACCTACACAGCCAACCGTGGCTTCTATCGTTTAAGTTTACAGGATGTCATCAACAAGAATTTCGATGTACTTCCAGGAAGCACCGTATCATTCGACGGAGATTACATGGATGCACGCCTTAACATCACCGCGCGCCATATTGTCAACTACGTTCCGCTACGCGACCTCAGCCCTGAGATGCCGGGTAACGTCCACGTAAACTGTCTGCTGCATATCGGAGGTACACTAAATTCCCCCACCCTCACCTTTGATCTCGAACTACCCAAGGGAACCGAAGAGGAGAAAGCCATACTACGCAGTTACACCAGCACAGAAGAGCAGATGAACCTACAATTCATCTATCTACTCGGCCTGGGTAAATTTTACACTCCGGACGTAGCTCAAAATGCTCAAGGAACAGGAAATGTTGAATCATTCATCAGTAACACCATCTCCGGCCAACTCAACAATCTCTTAGCAAATATCATCAGCAACGAAAACTGGAATTTTGCCAGCAACCTCCGTGCAGAAAACATGATGACTGGAGCCAGCGACCTTGGAGGAGAGAACTGGGAGAACATGGAAATTGAAGGAATCCTCGAGGGACGCCTTCTTGACAACCGTCTACTCATTAATGGAAGTTTCGGATATCGTGAGAACCCCATGTACGCTACCAACTTTATCGGTGATTTCGATATCCGCTACCTACTCACTGGAGGTCTCAGCCTCAAGGGGTACAACAAGACTAACGACCGCTACTTCTCACGCACCTCGCTTACCACACAGGGGTTAGGCATCGTATTCCAACGTGATTTCGAGCGCTTACTTCCTCGTCGCAAGCGAAAGAAAGTCATCCAAGAGCCAAACGACACAACTTCAGTGCGATAATAGGAGAAATCACAGTCCCTCTTCACGCATCTTACACACAATCCAAACGGCCATCACGATATAAGCAGCTGCGCCGATGATACCCGTAGGAACAGGACCGACAAAGCGATCGTAGGCTATGGGGTCGGCAAGAAAGATGACACCGATGGAGGCCGTACCATTCATCATGCCATGGGCAAACACGGCAGGCCAGCAGCTCTTGGTCTTCAGGGTGATATAGGAGAATAGCGTTCCCAACACAATACATAACAGACACATGGCCACGATACCCGCCCACGGATAGCCAGGATAGTCCATACCATAGTTATGCCCCGCCACGATGATGGGCGCGTGCCAGATACCCCAGATGAAGCCGGTGAGCAATACCGTGGGGAGGGACTTCATGCGCTGGGCCACCTTGGGCAACAGGTAGCCACGCCAGCCCCACTCTTCACCGAAGCAGGTAACGACATTGAGAAGCGGAGCCACCATCATTAATAGCAATTGCACAATCCAAAACACCTTCGGTGACACGGGCAGTGCAGCCATCTGTGTCAGATAGCTGTCGAGCGTAAACTCCGAGGGAAATACCATAAAATAAAGCAGCGCACCGAGAAGCGTCAGCACAAAGGGGCCAAACCATCCGATGAGGTAGTAGCGCACATTGCCCTTGAGATTGAAGCTCACCATCGCATTCTTGAATCCCTCGCGAGTGACGAGGCGAGTTATGAGCACACCCAAGGCAGGGAAAAACATCAGCACGGCAGTGAGTGCAGTGTTGATAAGTGTCTCCTCTTGCGAGAGTGTAGCAGCGTCGCGCCCAAGCACACGAGGCCAGATGAGCCCGATGGTCCAGGCATAGGTCAATGCAAAGGTGATAATGAGAAACAACCAGATGCGGCGCGTCTCGAGAGTTTTTTCTTTGTCCATCATTGCTATTTACAATTTAACGATTTACTATTTACAATTGATTAACAATTTAGTATTTGACAAATTATCACACCTCAGAGTCCACTCCCTTGAGAGGATTAGGGAGGTTCCCCTATTTCAGCAACTCCTGCGGATAGTTTATCACATACTGCTCACCATTATTGAGGGTCACGAGAGCCAGTTCCTTCTTGTTTACGGCATACATCTGAAACTTTCCTATATACATATTTTCAAAGTGTCCCGTGTAACCCATCAAGCCTCCATTACCCCATGTTTTTATCTTACCTTTAAGTTCTCCTTTAAGTATGGGACGCACAGATCGTATTTCGTCCAGCACCTTGCACCCGATGAAGAACTGCACCACGATGCGGTCCTTCTCGATGTAGAAGTAACGAGGTGTGCGTAGCGCCAAGAGCCATATTACCACAAAGACTATAGGCGTCGCAATGCGGTCTGCCATGTCGCCTCCCACGAAATACACATCATATATAACATATATCGTGAGCAACACCACGGCAATGGTCATGACAACAACTTTCCAGTCTCTACGAAATCGGTAAATCATAAGGCTTCCCCTTTCTTCTTTTTCATACGCCCGCTCTTCTTCAAGGCCTCGGCAATGATCCATTGCAGTTGCCCATTGGTAGAACGAAACTCATCGGCTGCCCATTTCTCTATAGCAGCCATCGTTTCGGCATCTACACGCAGAACGAAACTTTTGGTTTTATTATCTTTTTCAGCCATAAACGATTTATGATTTCAGATTTATGATTTATGATTATTCCCACAAAACGGCATGGAAATATATCATAAATCACAAATCATAAATCTATTTAGTGATTCAACGTACCCGAGTTAATCACTGGCTGTGCTGGCTCATCGGCGCAGAGCACCACGAGCAGGTTGCTCACCATAGCTGCCTTCTTCTCCTCATCGAGGTCAACGATCTGCTCCGCAGAGAGTTTGTCGAGCGCGAGCTTCACCATGGAAACGGCACCATCGACAATCTTCTCACGGGCTGTGATGATGGCACTTGCCTGCTGACGTTTGAGCATGATGGCTGCAATCTCGGGGGCGTACGCCAAGTAGTTGATGCGAGCCTCAACGACCTCTATACCTGCCATAGAGAGACGCTCATTGAGTTGCTTCACCAATTCCATATTAATCTCGTCGGCGCTGGAGCGCAGGGTAAGCTGCTCCTCCGTTGCCGTATCGGTATCATCGTAAGCATAGCGGCCAGCCACCTGACGCAGCGCGGCATCACTCTGCACACGCACGAAGTTCTCGAAGGCACGCATACGGCTTGCTACAGCAGTAGTGCCTACTGTATTGCTTGCCATGGTCTGTGAATCAATCTCGAAGAGTGCCTTATAGGTATCCTTCAACTTCCACACCAGCACCACACCAATCATGATGGGGTTACCCGTGAGGTCATTCACCTTGATAGGCTCGGGATTGAGGTTGCGAGCACGAAGCGAAACCTTCTTCTTATCCAAGAAGGGATTCACCCAAAAGAAACCTGTACGGAAGCAGGTACCCTCATACTTACCAAAGAACACCATCACACGCGCCTCATTAGGCTCTTGGGTGGTAAAACCAATAAGATGGATAAACCAAAAGATACCCAGCAACGCAGCAGTCACACCGCCCAATACAACAGGGATATCTCCCTCCACTGAAGCTTTAATGAGCAATACTATAGCCGGTATCATCAGCAAATTGAGCAACAGGGCCAAAAAGCCGTTCATCACAAAACCTTTGTAATCTCTTTCTTTCGTTTCCATAGTTATCAATTTTAGTTGTTAAACAATCATCTTATCACATCCGATTTAGTAATATCATTTTGATATCACAAAGATTTTACAAAAATACTGAGATTTCCAAATCTTTTGAGAAAAAAGTTTCATCAGATACGAAAAAAGTGTAATTTTACGGCAAAATCAACATACCATGCTACTGAAACTCTACGAAAAGAACAACTCGCGCCGTGACCTTGACCGCATCGTTGACTTATTGAGCCAAGGGGGTGTCATCATCTATCCCACCGACACGACCTATGCCTTTGGCTGCCATGCCTTGAAGGAACGAGCCATCGAGCGCGTGTGTGAAATAAAAGGATTAGACACCAAACACCATCTGCTCTCCGTAGTGGCACACGATATCAGTAGTGTGAGCGAATATGTGCGTATCGACAACGACACCTTCCGCCTCATGCGCGACAATCTCCCTGGCCCCTTCACCTTTATCCTGCCTGCAGGAAATCGTCTGCCCAAGATATTCAAGAACCGCAAGGAAGTGGGTATACGCATCCCCGACTGCTCCATCACCCGCGAGATATGCGAGGCACTGGGCGCTCCACTGCTCTCTACCAGCCTAAAGGTGGCTGCCAATGAAGACATCGAATATATGACCCTGCCCGAACTCATCGACGAGAAGTACGGCGACCGCGTAGACCTCATCATCGACGGTGGCGAGGGAGGCACAGAGCAGAGCACCATCATCAACTGCGTGGATGGAGAAGCGGAGATAGTGCGTCAGGGGAAAGGGTGGTTGTAAAAGAATAAATCACCTCTTCATTGAATC
>JAZONP010000035.1:0-3215 GCA_045654565.1 Bacteroidaceae bacterium | reverse complement strand
TTTGTCATTCTGAACGCAGTGAAGAATCTCGCAAATGTCTCTTGCCAAGTCCCAGCGCGGGATTGCCTTACGGCGACCTAAAGGTTATTTCGCGTTGCTCAGAATGACAGAGACCTCTGGGTAAACTGCTATATTATCTCCTTTTTTTTGTTTCTGCGCTTGGAGGATTCTGAGAGTTATTGAGGGTTCAGAGTTCTCTTCAGGATTCCCTCTCAACCCTTAAAACGATTGCTGCACTTCGTAGTGTCCACTGTCGGAAGCTACGATAAAATAGCCTTCGATCTCTGGGTGGCGTTCGCAGTAGGCCATGGCAGAGTCTACACCCAATACCATAAATGCGGTGGCCAAAGCATCGGCACGCATACAATTATCGGCAATAACGGTTGCCGAGAGTAGGGAGTGCTGTACGGGATAGCCAGTGCGTGGGTCGATGGTGTGGGCATACTTTATTCCATCCTTGTAGTAGAAATTGCGATAGTTGCCCGAAGTGGCAATGGCGCAGTCGGTGAGGCGCAGTACGGTCTGCAACTCCTGGTTTACAGAGAGTGAATCGTCTATGGGCTTGGTGATGCCGATGCCCCAAGGATTGCCGTTCTTGTTGTGGCCTTTTACGACTACCTCGCCACCAATCTCTACCATATAGTTCTTGATGCCATGACTGTCGAGTACGTGGGCTACGCAGTCGCTACCAAAGCCTTTGGCGATGGCGCTGAAGTCGAGCTGTATACGCTCGTCGGCCTTGCTTACTTGCTTGTCGTTAAGTGTTATGCGGTCGAACCCTACGAGTTGGCATAGGCTATCAATCGTGGCGCTGCTGATATCCGTCCCCTTCTTGAAGCCGAATCCCCAAGCATTGACCAAAGGAGCTACTGTAGGGTCAAACGCTCCGTGGCTCTCGGTGTAGATCTGCTTGGCCGTACGGAAAACCTCGCAGAAGAGGGTGTCTGCTTCTATGCTGTCGTTGTTGTTGATGGCGGTGATGATGGATTGCTTGTTGAAGGGCGATAGTGAGTTGTCTACCGCTTGCATGGCAGCCACAATCTCCGTTTGGAGGTCGGCATTGTGCTCATAGGTTACGGCGTAGAGTGTGCCGAAAATTTTACCTTGTTGGGTATGGTAGGCGGGGCGGTTCTCGCTGATGATGATAATGCTTCCTACAATAAGAAATAGTAGGAAGGGCAGGTGCCAACGCTTGTTCATAGTGCTTGGTGGGGGATAGATGGAGATGTTGTAGAAACTCTAGAAGTCCTAGAGAACCTAGAGGTCCTAGAGATTCTAAAATACTAGAGACCCTAGAAATTATAGAAATCCTAGAAGTTCTAGGGTTCCTAGAGTTTCTATCTCATTTTTTTAGTATGCAAACAAGGGGTAATTCTTCATGGTCTCGTTCACACGAGTGCGCACGCTTGCTATCACCTCTTCGTTCTCCACGTTAGAGAGTACGGTTTCGATCATCTCGGCGATTTCGCTCATGAGGTCTTCCTTGGCACCACGGGTGGTGATGGCGGGAGTACCGAGGCGGATACCTGAGGTCTGGAAGGCAGAACGACTATCGAAGGGGACCATATTCTTGTTTACTGTGATATCGGCTGATACGAGTGCCTTCTCGGCTACCTTACCGGTGAGGTCGGGGTATTTCTCGCGCAGGTCGACGAGCATGCTATGGTTGTCTGTGCCGCCCGAGACGATAGTGAAACCACGTGCGATGAGGGCTTCGGCCAAGGCCTTGGCATTCTTCTGTACCTGTTTCTGATACTCTTTGTACTCGGGTTGGAGTGCCTCACCGAAGGCTACAGCCTTGGCAGCAATGACATGCTCAAGCGGACCGCCCTGAATGCCGGGGAATACGGCAGAGTCGAGTAGGGCAGACATCATTTTCACTTCACCCTTTGGAGTAGTCTTGCCCCAGGGGTTGGGGAAATCCTTACCCATCATGATGACACCGCCACGAGGGCCGCGAAGGGTCTTATGGGTCGTAGAGGTCACGATGTGGGCATATTTTACAGGGTTGTCGAGCAGGCCTGCAGCGATGAGTCCTGCGGGGTGAGCCATGTCGATCATGAGGATGGCCCCCACCTTATCGGCGATTTCGCGCATACGCTTGTAGTCCCATTCACGTGAGTAGGCCGAGCCACCGCCCACGATGAGCTTGGGCTGCTCGCGCAGAGCTACCTCCTCCATCTGGTCGTAGTCAACGCGGCCAGTCTCCTTGTTCAGGTTGTACTCGCAGGGAGTATAGAGGATACCAGAGGTGTTCACGAGCGAACCATGTGACAGGTGTCCGCCGTGAGCAAGGTTGAGTCCCATGAACTTATCTCCGGGGTTGAGGCAAGCGAGGAATACGGCTGCATTGGCCTGTGCACCAGAGTGGGGCTGTACGTTGGCCCACTCGGCACCGAAGAGCTCTTTCAGACGCTCGATGGCAAGTTGTTCGCTTTTGTCCACCACCTCGCAACCACCGTAGTAGCGGCGGCCGGGATAACCCTCGGCATATTTATTGGTCATGCATGTACCCATGGCCTGCATCACCTGGGCACTTACGAAATTCTGTGATGCGATAAGCTCAATGCCTTTGAGCTGTCTCTGATGTTCCTCCTCAATGAGGTTGAAGACTAATTCATCTCTTTTCATATTTCCTTAAATTGAATACCTTTGATAATGTGAGTTTGCAAATGTATATAAAAAAGGTGAAAAGCAAAACGAAAAGGGGAATAAATTCTGTTTTAGGTAAAATTATAGAGAAAAGATTGGTTTGGTATGAATAATTGTCTATCTTCGCAGAAACAATAGTGAAAAGTTAGCTTATGTTTTCAATAGTAGCTTATATTCTCCTTCCTTTCATCGCGGCGTTAATTGCTGCGACATGGGTTTTCCCAAAGGTGTTGCAAATATCATTGAATAAGAATATTGTTGATAATCCCGATGCTCGTAAGTTGCAACGTGTCCCTATTCCTGTTCTTGGAGGTATGGTTGTCATGTCGGGTATTCTTGTTGCACTTTGTGTGGCAGACCTCCTTGTGGATTGCAGCAGCCTATATACGGTGGTGCTGGCTATGGTCATCATGTTGTTTATAGGCACTATGGATGATATCTTGGATATTCCCTCGACGACCCGTTTTCTTTTGGAAATACTAATCGCACTCATGATTATCTACACTTGTGACTATAGCTTGGATAACCTGCATGGCCTTTGGGGAGTTGACGAACTCTCTTCT
>JAZONP010000034.1:0-4582 GCA_045654565.1 Bacteroidaceae bacterium | reverse complement strand
GAGAACGACAAGACCACCGTATTTGACCTCTACCGCATGAGTGCGAAGAAGAAGTTTGAACTCTTTGACCAAGGCAAGGTGACCTTCGAGGATGTGCGCAACGACAAACTCAACGCCAAGCAGCAGGTACAGGTAGAGTGCACACTCAATGGTACCGAACATATTGATAAGCAGGGCATACAAGAGTTCCTGGATAAGGTGACCTATCCGCTCTACTTCCTCGACTTCGAGACCATGCAGCAGGTGTTGCCCCAGTTTGACGGCACCAAGCCCTATCAGCAGATTACCTTCCAGTACTCGCTACACTATATCGAGCACGAGGGTGGCGAGCTGAAGCATACACCCTTCCTCGCTCCCAGCGATGGCACCGACCCGCGCCGCGCATTGGCCGAGGCGCTCTGCCGCGACATCCCGAAGAACAGTTGCATCATGGCCTACAATGACCCCTTCGAGAAGGGACGTATCAAGGAGATGGCCGAGGCATACCCCGACCTTGCGGCCCACCTGATGAACCTTCACGGCAATATCATCGACCTCCTGTTGCCCTTCCGCGATGGGCACTGCTACACCCCGGCTATGGGCGGTTCGTTCAGTATCAAGAGCGTCTTGCCCGCCCTGTTCCCCGACAATGAGGAACTGAACTACCATAACCTCAACCCACTTGTACAGAACGGTGGCCATGCCATGACCATCTTCCCCAAGATAAAGGATATGCCAGCCGCAGAGGCCCATGAGGCACGCGAAGCCCTGCTTGCCTACTGCCACCTCGACACCCTCGCCATGGTGCGTGTGTGGGAGAAGTTAGAGGAGATGGTCAAGTAAAAAAGTTGGAGAGTATTTTGAATTTTTCTCCCGATTTTACTATATTATTGCCATACGAAATGAAATAGAACAAAATATTATGGACAAAGAACAGTATTTCTTAGAATGTATCCACGAAGCTGATGGTGAAGAATTGTCAAAGTTGGGACTGAATGTTCTTGAAAACCCAGAACAATGTGTAAAGGTGCTACTTGAGCAGATGCGAAGCGGCAACGACGAATTCAAGTTCGTATTGATACGTTTGTTGTTTCATGGCTATGGCCTTCATCTCTTGCAGGCTGAGGACAAACAGTGGTTGCTTGATGCCGACTACGTAGAATGCAAGGCCATCGTTTTGAAAGGAATGTACAGGAGCTGGCACACATGGGAAGAACCCTTCACCGACGAGGAGACAGGTGAGACAGTGGTAATTACGCGCAACGAAATCTTGAGTACCCCTTTGTTTGCAAGCACAGAGGACGAGGCCAAGGCACTCTTTGAGCAAATATGCCAGCAGAGTACACCTGTGGATAGTGAAGAATTGGTACATTGCGTAAGATGGTACACCCCGTTCGACTACACCTTAATTATCCGTAACGAGTATGAGGAGCTGCTGGAGCGTTGCCGTAAGGGAGAAGGCATCTATGACATGAAAACCATCCATCAATGGGGTCACTATGGTTGGCTGTGCGAACAGTTGGGCGATCTCTACTTCTATGGGGAGGAAGAGTTCGGCTATTTCATCGACAAGGAGAAGGCAAGGTACTTCTATGCCGAGACACAGAAGGCCAAGGACTATCACCATGATGAGTCGCTGCTCGCTAATGGTAATCCCATGGACGGATATGACGAAACCCAAGCATAGAGGTAGAGTCGGAGGATTAGCCGTGTGTGTTAAGAATAATTCTATACCCAGAAGTACCCGGCTTAACTCGAAGAAATGACTCATGTGTCGGCTGGTAAGCTGCTCGATGATGATGTGATGCGGAGGGTGTATTGACAATCAGAAACATATTTCTCCCCCGATTCTTTGCATTTCGGGGGAGTTTGTTAACTTTGTAGACAGATATTGAAACACAAAATATTCCACACAAATGAATACACAAGCATTTATGTCTTACACTGATGCTATTAAGACATTGAAGGATTCTCCAATGTTTAATCTTTCACTCTCTTCAAAAGAGCTGTTTCATTCAAATTTTCTATATTGGATTTGGAAGGTTGATTCTAATTGCTTCAAAGGGATAATAGAAGCTCTTCTCGGAGAATCGAATTTGAATTGGGGTAATGACTGGGTCGTTTCACGCGAATATAAGAACTTTGATTTGTGTGTAAAGGATCGTAGTAACGAAGACCTTGAAAATGATGATTCCCAGGGTTCAGCAAAGAAGCCTAAGATTTATTTTGTTTTAGAAAACAAGGTAAAGAGTATCCCATATAAAGCACAATTAGATAAATACGTTAAGAAAGTAAAGGAACATCATGGCAAGAAGATACAGGTTGATACTAAATATCTCTTGCTGTCATTGCCAAGCGGATTCCCCGATGAGGAAAGTATTCGACAACAAGGGAAATGGGTAATCGCGAATTATCAGCAATATCTGGATGCGATAAAAAATCTAACAATACAACAAGGCTACAAAAAGGATATTTTAACTGATTATTGTAGTTTTGTTGGAGCCTTATTGGATGTATACTACACGTGGAATAAAAAATGCTATCAACCTCGCAGCCCATTATTGAACACACAATATATTGCCGACGCCGAAGAGTTGCGTATTCATGACTTGTATCATAAATCGAAGTATGCACAAATCTGTGCTAAAATACAATCAGAAATACAACCTCACATTCAGGGAAAGGTTTCTATAATAGAAAATGATGATAAGGTAATCTTTAGTGAATTGTCCAACCACCGAAATAGCAAATTCATTGCTTTTGGTTATGGCTATACCAACGGCCAACCCTTTGTGGATGTGAAAGTGGCATTTCATGATGGACATCACCCCATCATATGTATCATTCAAGCGCAAGGTGGATGGTATCGTCATGGAATAATAATGAATCATTCCAAGTTGAGCGAATACGATGGTACTAAGGACCAAAGGATATGGAATTATCTTGAGAAGAATAATGTGACGCCAATAGGAGGAAACATTATTTGTGTTAACGAACATGAATGGATGAGATTTGAGAATTTCGATAAAGGAAAAGAGAACAAACTATGCAACATTTCTGAAGTCATAAAAGGGAATATATTTGGTGAATCTCCTTTGTATCCTGACCACAAATCACGTAAAGATTCTCAACCTTATGGTAAATACGCAGGGGATAATTCTCCTATTGGCATGATATATCAGTATAGGAAATTAAACTCTTCGGTAACAGTAGAACAACTAATTGAGTATATTGTCGCTGATGTAAATGGATTGATTCCATAAGGACAACACTAAACACCAGAAAAACTTTAAAATTCTTTATCGGATTTTTGAATTTTCTTCCTTTTGTTTCTATATTATGCATGTAACACAATCAATGTAACGCATAATATAGCAACTATGGTACAAATCAAATTATTCAGAGACCACACTCCTGAGATGGAGAAGTTTGAGAAGCAGATCAACACCTTCCTTAGTGAACATAAGGACACGATCATCGTCAAGGACATCAAGTACACTGCCGACTATGTGAACCCCAACAACTCGGCATGGCAGAACTGGACGGCCATGGTCATCTATGAGGTGGTGGAGGATAACGCATGAATGCTATGATGGTACAATCAGACCTTTACATCCACGGCGCGGAGCCGCAGCGCATGGCCATCGTCAAGATGGTGATGAGCATTGCCGAGCGCATAGGCATAGATACGGCCGACGAGAGTGCGCTGAACATCCCCATCGGGATGGTGATGGATGTGCTCGTGGGCGACCCCATGCACCTGGGCCTGCTCGTGGGGGTCAACACCGAGGACCCCGAGTGTGTGGTCGTGCGTGTGGAGCTGCCCGATGCCTCTGCACTCGTGACGCTGCGCGATGCCCTGCTCGAATGTTTTGATGATATCGACATCGAGGTGGACGAGGATGTGGCCGATGTGCCTTGGCCGTACTGAAATCATTAGAACAATCACAATTGCTAAATGTATAGATATGGAAACTAAAGATTCTACTATAAAAGTGTGCGAAGGTCTGTTCTCTACCTCCATCTATGAAATGGATGTGTGGACTTTACCCACCGACAATGAGGACAGCGAGGAAGATTACATGTGGCAACTGGAGAACGAAGGACATATGGACTGTGGCCTTCGACGTGAACTGACAGGGCTGTTCCGAACAAAGGAACGGGCGCTGGAAGACCTTGATAAGGCCCTCGACAACCGAGATGGCAACCGAAATATATATTGCACTTTCATCCGTGAAAGAACTCTCAACTGTATGATGCTACCGGGCGAATATTTGAAAGAGTGGATCTACAAGTATTGTTATTTGCACGATGAGTCTATTGTACGAAACTTTGCAGAGAGGGAGAACCCTTTCATGGGCCGTCCACAAGAGATGATCCACTTCAAGCGGGGCGATATTGTGATGATTCCCGACGACTATGCCGGTCACTGGGGTATCGTATGGGGAACACCAATGACACCGGAGCAATACGAGAAGATGAATGAACGCATCAACCAAGGACATGACGGTGATACAATGGCAAGGATGTGGCGATTAGACTGGAGCGATGACAATTATACTATATTGATTAATGCCGATGGTGACCATGAGCACATCCTTGC
>JAZONP010000033.1:0-5988 GCA_045654565.1 Bacteroidaceae bacterium | reverse complement strand
TAAGCAAGGAGCGTTGAGGCTCATAGGGCAACCTGTGGGAATAACCGCAGAAAACGATAGCCGCCTTACACTAGGAAATAGTGTGAGGCGGCATTATACATAAGAATACTATGCAACTGAGCAGCTCCCAGTTAGATACTCCTTTTTAAGATACTCATACACATAGGAGGGGCTTTCTAAATAAAGTCCTGTGTCATCATTCTGCAAGGAAAGGTGCAGAGTGGAGTTGTATATCACCTCCAAAGCCTCGGGGAGACGTAGGTTGAAATCACGCATCAAGAACAGAGTCATCTGATCCACTATTCTATCTTTGAGAAATGCTCGTTTGCTATCGTCTGTCATACCCTTTTTTAATAAATTAATGGCATGCATTGTACCAAAGAAGTATTGGTTGTTTAGCTGCTTGAACTCCAACTGACGGGCTAACTCGGCAAGCGTGATTGTGCCCTCCTCGTATCGACCAAGCAAGAAGGCCACACCATCGTCAGCGATTGGGCCTACCACAACGTCGTAGTCGTAGTGATACCCACCGAGATTGTTCCAATACTTTACATTTCTGCAATAAGATTTGTTCGGTTTTGTAATCATTCTTCAGCAATACCTATCAAGGAACAGACGCAGTGCTGGATCACACCAGTTCGCTCCAGTCTGTAAGGCGCATGTCGCCCTTCTCCATGAGTGCCTGGTGCATGCCGAAGGCGGCACGGAGGTTGTGGCAGGTGTGGCCCTTGGTGGAGTGGTGCAGGTAGTCCCACAGGAGCTGGCGGTAGTCGGGGTGCGCGCAGTTCTCGATGATGGTCTTGGCACGCTCCATGGGGCTCTTGCCACGGAGGTCGGCGATACCCTGCTCGGTGATGAGGATGTTGACACTATGCTCGTTGTGGTCCACATGCGATACCATGGGCACGATGGCGCTGATGGCACCATTCTTGGCCGTTGAGGGGCAGGAGAAGATGGAGATGTAGGCGTTGCGGGTGAAGTCGCCCGAGCCGCCGATGCCGTTCATCATCTTGGTGCCGCAGACGTGGGTGGAGTTCACATTGCCATAGATGTCGGCCTCGAGGGCGGTGTTCATCGAGATGAGGCCTATGCGACGTGCCACAGCGGGGTGGTTGGATATCTCTGAGGGACGCAGGATGAGCTTATCCTTGAAGAAGTTGATATCCTCGTAGATGCTTTTGAGGCCTTCGTTGCTCACGCTGAGCGAGCAGGTGCTGCCAAACTTACAACGGCCCGAGCGGATGAGGTCGATGACGGAGTCTTGGATGACCTCGGTGTACATCTCGAAGGCGGGTACCGTGGGGTCGGCACCGAGGGCACCGAGCACGGCATTGGCCACGTTGCCCACACCGCTCTGCAAGGGGAGGAAGCTGGGAGGGATGATGCCTCGCTTGAGGTCGCTGATGAGGAACTGTGCCACGTTGTGACCTATCTGTAGGGTGATGGGGTCGGGGTCAGTGAAGGGGCGTGCCTCGTCGGGGAGGTTCACCTCCACGACACCCACAATCTTGGCAGGGTCTACCTGGATGTAGGGCGCACCGATGCGGTCGCTGGGACGGTATACGGGTATCTCGCGGCGCAGGGGCTGGTCGAGCGGTTCGTAGATGTCGTGCAAACCCTTGGGCGCAGTGCCATAGGCGCTGTTGAGCTCGATGATAATCTTGTCGGCCATACGTGCCACGGTGGGAGCGATACCCACACCGGCAGTGAGGTATATCTTACCACAGGGAGTCACCTCGCAAGCTTCGAGGATGGCCACATCGACCTTGCCCAGGAAACCATAGCGCAGGTCCTGAGCCATCTGTGAGAGGTGTATGTCGTTATAGGCAATCTCGCCTGCATTGACGGCCTTGCGGAAGTCGGCATTCGTGGTGTAGGGAGCGCGGTAGCGCAGTGCCTTGGCGCGGGTGAGGGCACCATCGCACGAGTCGCCCGTAGAGGCACCAGTGAAAAGACCGATCTGGAAGGGACGACCAGCCGCATGCTCAGCCTCGGCGAGGCGTGCAATCTCGGCAGTCACTGTCTTGGGGGTACCGGCGGGGGTGAAACCACCCAAACCAACATTATATCCGTGCTTTACGTAGCTTGCAGCCTCAGCTGCAGTGATAATCTTGAAGCTCATGATTTTCTGATTTTAGATTCTTTGCTGACAAAAGTAGTGCAAGCCGAGAGAAAACGCAAATTTATTTGTAGTTTTCCGAGGCGCAGCCTGCTTAAAAGCTGCAAAGCAGATTAAAGATAGTGCCGAGAGAAAACGCAAATTTCAACGAGTGAATGTGATAAAAATGTTTACACTTTTGTCACTGAGCGAGGATGAAATTCAATAAAGGCAATAATATAGATGTTTACCCAATCCATGTATTTCCGCGTTAGTAACTCTTAGTTTTCCTCCTTCGCACCTCAGCAGAGATTTAGCAAGCTTATCTTTGCTCTCGGTTTGGCGTCGGTTGTCATCCAGAACGAAGTGAAGGATCTCTCAAACGTCTCATGAGAAGTCCCTGCGCGGGATCCTTCACGCTGTTCAGGATGACAGAGATCTCTGGGTAAACATCTATATTATTACCTTAAAGATAGTGCAAGGCGAGCGAAAAGGAGGAAGACAAAGTCAAGCCGAGAGGATTTGCAAATTTCTACAAAAGAATGTATATTTGTGGCTGATTATTGTAACCAAAACAATCGTCAGGGTGCGAATGAAAGGGGAAATAGAACAAGCCATCCAAGCCGAGGCCCAACGTCTCGGATTCGCAGCTTGCGGCTTTGCCAGGGCCGAGGCGGTAAGCGAGGAGATGACCACCGTGCTCGACCATTGGACTGCCAGCGGCTACCATGCCGACATGCAGTATATGGAGCGCAACCGCAATCTGAGGCTCGACCCCACGCAGCTCGTCCCCGGATGCCAGACGCTCATTGTCGTAGCACTCAACTACTACCCCCAGCAACCACTACCCCCTGAGGGCTATCAGATAGCCTACTATGCCTATGGGCAGGACTACCACCGCGTGGTGAAGGACAAGCTGCACCAATTGCTCTCTTATATTAAAGCCCTCATCCCCAATGTCGAGGGACGTGCCTTCTGCGACACGGCTCCCTTGCTCGAGCGCTACTGGGCCGTGCAGGCAGGGCTCGGATTCATTGGGCTCAATCGCACGCTCATCATCCCTGGCAAGGGTAGCTACTTCTTCCTCGGAGTGTTGGCCGTCAACATAGCACTTGAAGGGGAGCATAGCACCATGCCCACCTCTTGTGGAGGATGCAAGCGCTGTCTCATCGCCTGCCCTACGGGAGCGCTCACGCGTGAAGGCATCGATTGCCGTCGTTGCCTGTCGTACCTCACCATCGAGCATCGGGGGCCCATCCCCGAGGCCATGGCACACAGCATGGGTCGTCGCATCTATGGTTGCGACACCTGTCAGCAGGTGTGCCCACACAACCGCCACGCACAGCCCACCGAGGAGTCGGCCTTCACCATGCCCGACGCCGTGGCTGCCCTCACCCCCGAGGAGTGGCACTCCCTCACCCCGGAGCGCTACAAGGAGCTGTTCAAACATAGCGCCATCGAGCGCGCCGGCTACGAAGGGCTGATGCGCAACATCAAAACAGTTATCAACGATTAGCCCATGATGTACAATATCAAGAGTTGCCATATCGCCGTATGCTTATTGACAAGAAATATACTAAACCGAGCTACTCTGCGTTTATCCCTATGATGTACATCAAAAGAAGCATACTGACACTGGTGGCTGTGCTCTTCGCTGTGATGGCGCGGGCGCAGTTTGACACGCACTTCACGCACTACTGGGCACTGCAGGGCTACTACAACCCTGCCGTGGCGGGATTGAGCGGACGACTCAACCTCTACGGCACCTATGCCATGCAGATGGCGGGCTACACCAATGCACCGGCAACTATGCTCATCGGTGCCGATATGGTGGTACCCACAGAGAAGAAGAACCATGCGGTGAGTGCTAACCTGTATAACGAATCCATCGGACTCTTTACCAATCAGCGCCTCTTTGCGGGCTACGCCTATCGCTTCAAGCTATGGGGCGGCCGCATGGCAGTGGGTGTCAATGCGGGCTCACTGGAGCAGAAGTTTGACGGCTCCAAGGTGGAGGCCGAAGAGTCGACCGACGCTGCCTTCCCCTCATCGGAGGTCGATGGTATGGGCCTTGACCTCACGGCGGGCGTGCACTATGCACACCCCTTTTTCAATGTCGGCCTGTCGGTGATGCACCTCACCGCACCCACCATCGAACTGGGCGAGACACACGAGATAAAGGTTGACCCCACATATTATTTCAGCGGTGGAGGCAATATTCAGTTAAAGAATCCGTTATTATCGGTACAGCCCTCCGTTCAAGTGATGACCGATCTGCAGGCTTGGCGTGCCGACCTCACCGTACGAGGCACCTACACCTACAACGAGAATCGCTACTACGCAGGTCTTACCTACAGCCCCATGACCTCGGTGGCCATCCTTCTTGGCGGAGAGATCAAGAGCGTGTCGTTCGGCTATGCCTACGAAATTTTCACCTCGGGTGTGGGGTTCATCCACGGAAGTCACGACCTCTACGTGGGCTATGTGATGGACTTGGACCTATTTAAGAAAGGAAGAAACAAACATAAAAGTATACGTATATTATAAAGTCGTATGAAAAAGAACTTGATTATAATCTTAGCCGCTGCAGTGGTATTGCTGACCTCATGTATGGGAGCAAACAATGCAGCCATGGCCGTGGGCGGCGAACTGACGGGCTCGCGCTCGGCGTCATTCAATGAGCCGGCACCCTTCGGCATGGTGCTCGTGCCGCGTGGCTCGCTCAAGTTGGGTGAGGAGGAGACCGACAGCCTATGGGGGTCGAACGCTCCCTACCGAGAGATTTCAGTGGAGTCGTTCTGGATGGACGACACAGAGATCACCAATGCCGAGTACCGTCAATTCGTACATTGGGTGCGCGACTCTATCATTCGTGAGCGCTTGGCCGACCCCGCCTATGGTGGCGACGAGACATTCAAGATTGAGGAGGACCAGTATGGCGAACCCATCACCCCGTACCTCAATTGGAAGAAGCCCATCCCTTGGCGTAAGGCTACCGAAGACCAGCTCATCGCTATCCAAAGCGTATACAAACGCAACCCCTACACCGGTGCTTTGGAACTTGACCCCGCACAGATGAACTACCGCTATGAGGTGATAGACTACACACAGGCCGCAAAGCGCAAGAACCAGTTGGATGCAGCGAAGCGCGTGCGCAACACCGACGTGAAGGTAAACCCTGACGAGGTCGTCATGATATCTAAGGATACAGCCTATATCAACGAGGAGGGACAGATCGTGCGTGAGACCATCAACCGCCCGCTCTCAGGACCCTTCGACTTCGTGAACACCTACATCGTGAACATCTTCCCCGATACCACCTGCTGGGTGAACGACTTTCCCAATGCCAACAATGAGATGTACATGCAGCTCTACTTCAACCACCCCAACTACAACGACTATCCTGTAGTAGGCGTGAGCTGGGAGCAGGCCAATGCCTTCTGCGCTTGGCGCACCGACTTCCTCTTGCGTGGCCTTGGTCCTCAGGCCAAGTATGTGCAGCGCTACCGCCTCCCGACAGAGGCAGAGTGGGAGTATGCCGCACGTGGCAAGGAGGGAACACTCTTCCCCTGGATGCAGGATGGCACTAAGAGCGACGAGGGCTGCTTCTATGCCAACTTCAAGCCCGAGCGTGGTAACTACACCAAGGACGGCAGCCTCATCACCACCAAGGTGGGTATGTACTCGGCCAACAGCCACGGCCTCTACGACATGGCGGGCAACGTTGCCGAGTGGACCTCGACCGTCTATACCGAGGCAGGCGTATTGCAGATGAGCGACATGAACCCCGAACTCTTCTACAACGCAGCCAAGGAGGACCCCTATTACATGAAGAAGAAGACCGTGCGTGGCGGCTCTTGGAAAGACCCCGAGAAGTTCATCCAATCGGT
>JAZONP010000032.1:0-12716 GCA_045654565.1 Bacteroidaceae bacterium | reverse complement strand
GGCAATGTGTTTGATATCTGTATTCATAGTGTTCTTCTTTATTACTTAAACAATCGCTTAATTCTGTTTTTCAAACTGTTCTTTTCTGCACGAGCCTTTGCCATACGTGCTGCAATTTCCTTACCTTCTTTGGTGCGCTTGTCAACAGTACCATCCTTGGTCTTCTTGACTGTAGTTTTCTTTACTGCCATAATATTACAAATTTAAGTAAAATCAATATAATAAATTCTCTATTAGCGAGTAGCCTCATTTACATCTCTTGAGACTATCTTTAGCGCTCTCAATCTGACGTTTGTAGTACTCTACCTGGCGGTCATGATATGCAGCCTTGTCGATTTTTGACTTGCGGTAGGTTGCCTTGTTTGAAGGGGACGATGCGTTCTTGATCTGTCGAGAGTAATACTCGTTATCACGCTTCTTTGCCTCCTTCTCCTTCGCTATCGATGCACGCAGATCGATAATTTTCTTCTTGTAATACTCTTTGCTCATAGCTGTATTATTTTTTAGTTTATTTTTCAGATTTAGAAGCAAGATCAGCCAATGTATCCTGCTTCTCTTTCAGCACCCCCGACACGCGTTCGATTACCTTTTCGTCTACTTCGCCTATAAGATTTTTACATAGAACTTTAGTCTGTTCCTGTATATCAGTAGTTATAGCTCCTGCCAAGGTCTTTATACTCGCAGATAAAGCGAGACCATCATCAGCAAAGCCTAACATTGGAGCAAGATCAGGAATAAGATCGGCTGGCATTACAAAATATGCAATCGGGGCTACAATTAACATCTTTTCTTTAGCAGAAGTCTGTGGCGACTTAAACAGATTGTACAGCAACAACACCGGATAGATTATCGTTGCTCCTGCCTTCTTGGCTACCTTAGTAATCTTTTCGTTTATCTGGTTATCAGAAAACCACTTCTTCAGTTTCTCACTATTTTCAGCAAGAAACTGTGACACTTTTTCCTGTAGTTCATGCGTAGAGGAGGCTAATTTCTCAGCTTTTTCCATCTCTTCTGCATCCATAACTACAATTTCCGAGCCCTCCTCTTGTAATTCTTCATTATCAAGATTTTCTTTATCTGTCTTCTTTCCAAAAATATTAGGCATAGCCACCTTAGGTATTTCTATTCCTTTTAATTTCTCTGCAAATTTCAGTGCCATAGGTTTAAACTTTAGAAATCAACGTCTTTTCTTACCTGTCACCGCCTTCAGTACTGCGCCACCGATCTTGCGTTCCAAGCCTTGGCGGGTGAGGGGGATACCTGTGGCACGGGCGATTTTCTGTTTTACCTTTGTCACGCCTAAGGCGCGTTTCAATGAAAAGGTTACTCCTGGAAGTTTCATAATTCGTCGTTTTATAAGTTGTGTTTGTTATGTGTGTGGTA
Organism: Bacteroidaceae bacterium; assembly: GCA_045654565.1. Taxonomy (GTDB): domain Bacteria; phylum Bacteroidota; class Bacteroidia; order Bacteroidales; family Bacteroidaceae; genus UBA1189. The sequence continues at coordinate 11,333 of JAZONP010000032.1, read as the reverse complement.
TGTGGGGCGGTCAGGCCCCACATACCTTGGGTTTGGTCAAGGATTACTTACCAGCAGCAACGAGAGTAGCCTCGTTGTCAGCGAGTGCGCTGTTGTCAGCGTTAGCTACCTGTACACCGATACCGTAGAGCTCAGCGATCTTCTTCTCGAAGTTGCCTACGCGGAGGTTACCACCAACGGTGAGCTCGCCACCCTTAGCGCCTTCAGCGCGGAGTGATGCCAATGTAGCATCGTCATCAGCCATTGCGCCCTTGCAAGTTACGCTCTTGTACACGCGGAGTGTGCTACCAAAGTTCTTCTTGAAGTTGTCCTTCAAAGTCTTGACCTTCATGCGGCCGTCCAATTTAAATTCTGCCATAATAATACAGTTTTAAAAAGATTAATAAATAAGTTGATAAAATATAGTTATACAATAACTTTATTGATTATACAATCCATTCCCAGTCAACGATAGACTCTACATATTCGTTGCTCTCGCCGTTGATGTCGTTGTCGAGGAGTGTAGTGCCATTACCAACGAGCATGATGTGGTCACCATTGAAGCCTATCTGGATAGCATCGTAGCCAAAGTCTTCACCGAATGCCTTCACTCTGTTGGGCAATGTCAAGGTCACCTTCTTGATCACATTCTGGCGTGTGTTCACATCCTGACGAGAGTTTACGCCATCACCGTAGTAACGGATCTGGATCTTCGAGTAGCTTACTACAGGAGCAACCTCTACCGTGTTGCGCTGATAAGCCACCATGTCCTCCATGTCGGCCTTTACGGCATTCTTCTTCACCTTACCGGCACACTCCAGGGTCAAGCCATCGAGTACGGCTACCCAGAAGTCGCAGGTGTAAACCTTTACCTTCAAGCCAAACTCGCTCTCCATACGCTCGATGAAGCGCCCAGCAGTGAGGTTTGCACGGCACTCAAAGACGCCCTCATTGGTCAGGCCCAGATTGCCCAACACTTCGCCATCCTCAGCACGTAAACGACCGTTATATACTCTCACCTGTGCGCCAAAAGCCTCATGAAAAGCTGCGCCAAACTCTGCCACTGTAGTGGACTTTTTCAATTCTAATTTTGCCATGTTGTTTGTGTTTATGGTTAAACTTTATAAGGTTGTGATTTACTTCTTAAAAAGACCAAGTATACGACCAAATAATGACTTTGGTTCTTCTTTAGAAAACTTAGTCGTTGTTGATTTCTCTGCGGGGTTAGCAATAGGTTTTGTCGTAGCTTTAGCAGGCTCCTCATTAACTGGAGTAGATGCTGCCACTTCTTTTTTTACGGGAGTAGACGAGAACTTTTCTGTAGGAACAGCTTCGGTTACAGGAGTTGGCTTCGCTACAACCTCCTTAGTAGGAGCAGAAACAGAATCTGTAATAGGTTCCGGAGTTGTATCTACCAATGTTTCGTTGGTCACCTTCACGAAAGGATGCAATTCCTTGGGGAGTTGCTTCATGATATATGCTTCGTTTTCAGTTGATACAATGATGTCCTTAATAGCTGTACACCCCTTGAAGGCAGATTTCTTTAAATTCTTTAATGAACGAGGAAGGACTATCTTTTGTAATGAGGTACAACAGCCAAAGGCAGAAAATCCTATATCTTCTACTCCTTCAGGTATGAAAATACTTTTTAGCGATAAACAATTTAAGAAAGTTTCGTTTCCTATATAGGTTACTGTAGTAGGTATTTTTATATTTTCAATATTTTTACAATCTTTAAATGAACGCAATCCTATCACCTGAAGTCCTTCGTTTAGCATGATATTCTTTAATTTAGAGCATCCATCAAAAGCACCACTTCGCTCTAATGAAGAGTCATACCTACCGCCTAAGTATTCTATGTTTTGGGGGAGTTCAACACTTTCAAGATTTGTGCAGCGACAGAATACCCCTAAATCCATTTTTTTGAGACTAATAGGTAAAGTTACTGATACTAATTTTTCACAACCAGCGAATGCATATTCTCCAATTTCTGTTACACTATCTGGTATTGAAATTTCCCTCAGACTTGAACAACCTCTAAAAGCCTCTCCTCCAATTTCTGTTACACTATCCGGTATTGTTATATCTGTAAGATTCGGACAATCATGAAATGTAGCATTTCCAATACTTGTGATATTATCAGGAATGTTTATTTTCGTTAAGCTTTTACAATTATGGAATGCATATTCTCCAATTTCTGTTACGCTATTTGGAATTGATATGCTAGTTAGATTCCATATCCATGAAAAAGCTTGTCGCGATATTGCAGTAGTACCTTTATCAACAACGATATTGGTATTTTCTGCCATCTTTCCTTTATATTTATATAATATTTTGTTTATATAAATAAGACCATCTGGTTGCCTGTCTTCCCAAGGTGTATCTCTAAATGCGCAATCCCCTATTTTCTTTACAGAATTAGGTATTGTAATGTCGCTTAAACTTGAACATCCAGAAAACGCGCTACTTCCAATTTCTGTCAATTGCGAATTATCGAGAAATTCTATATTTTTTAAAGCGTTACAACCACAAAAAGCACATACACCGATATGATTTACACTATCAGGTATCACAAAATTGGTAAGGCCTGTACAACCTTTAAAAGCCTCACGGGAAACACTTGTTACACTAGAAGGTAATTCTATCTTTGTAAGACCTGTACAGCCCTCAAAAGCGCTCCAGTCAATATACTTAACACTTTCAGGAATTACAATACTTTTCAATTCCGTGCAATCCTTAAATGCACAATATTCAATACATGTAGTTCCTTCTGGGATAATTCCCACGCCGTCTTTGATTTCGTATTTTGCCATGGTATTACTTATTTTTTATGTCCGTAGACTTTTGCCAACTTGAAGAACTCCATCAAAAGAGGGGTCTTTTTCAAATAACTCAACTTTTGTAAATCAACTTTCTCAATGTTGAAATATTCCACAGTGGTCTTCTTTTTCCCATTCTTTAAAGTTGTAGTTACCGATTGTACTGGATACTTCTTCATCGTCAACTCATACTCCTCGCGCGATAGGACGAGAGAAAGATTACCACGACGAATCTTACCAACAAACCATAGGAATCGGTCGAGTAAATCGTAGTTCAATTCTTTGCAATCCAGTTTCTTAATAAGAAGATTGATAGCTTTGGTGTATTCTACGAGTGTCGTATCCCCGACCACTCTACCATTCTCACTATGTATTAGTTTGGGCATGCTCTTCTTATCGAAACCACAACAATTCCATACCAAAGGATACATCTCGCAAGCAATAGAGTCATAAATGGGGAATTGGAATCCAGTATCAAAGTAGGCGTATTTGCTTATAAGCGAGATAGCCACACCTTTGTCACTACCATCTTTACCAATGCCGTAGCTTTCAGAAAATAAATTAGACTTATTAAGATCAAAAAGTTTATTAGCTTTTACTGGATCTTTTGCAAAATCAAGAAACATCTGTTTCAGTTTTCCTGATTTTCCTTTTGAGAGTTTCACCAAAAACTCGGCTAACTCATCTAATGCATAGTACCGACGACTCATCTGAGTAGAGTACATACTATCAATCAGTGTCAAGCGAACAAGGATGTCTGCTTTTGTCTCTTCTTTGGTAATTTCAAACACCTTTAATATAGCCTCCTTATCAGCAGAGAAGCCAGATTCGCCTTGATATACATCTGTTTCTGCCAAGAGTCTGAAAACTCCTTGCAACTCTCTAAGATGAGCAGCAGCTTCTTGAGGAGATATTTCTTTTTGTTTTGCCATAATCTTGTTTTTTGATTTGGAGACTTATTCGACTGCTATAGTGCCCGAAGTCATTGTAGTTTACTTAACCAAAGCCTGCAATTCCTTGGGTAGTAAATCGGTAATAACCTCCTTATTCTTGGGAATAATAATGCTTTTTAAGTTGTGACAACCATCGAAAGCATCGTGTCCAATGCTCGTTACCCCCTCGGGTATAGTGATGGCGGTGAGGCTACGGCAATTCTTGAAAGCTCCCCATCCAATGCTCGTCACACCATCAGGTATGGTGATGGCGGCGAGTCTGCTACAATCCTCGAAAGCATAGTATTCTATGCTCGTTACGCTCTCAGGAATGGTAATGGCAGTGAGACTATTGCAACCCGAGAATGCTTGTTTTCCAATGCTCGTCACACCATCGGGAATGGTTATAGCAGTGAGGTTGGTGCAACCCGAGAATGCTTGTTTCCCAATATTCGTTACACTCTCGGGAATGATAATGGTGGTAAGACTGCTGCAATCCGAGAAAGCACAACCTCCAATGCTCGTTACGTTTTCAGGGATAGAAATGTTGGTAAGTCTACGGCAACCTGAGAAAGCACAACCTCCAATACTTGCCACGCTCTCGGGAATGGTGATAGTCTTGAGACTGCTACAACCCGAGAAAACACAACCTCCGATACTCTTCATACCCTCGGGGATGATGATAGACCTGATGCTGCAATCCTCGAAAGCATAATATCCTATACTTGTCACACTCTTAGGTAAGGTTATGGAAGTAAGACTGCGACAAAGCGAAAAAGCCTGTTTACCTATGCGTGTTACTCCCTCGGGAACATCATATTCACTCACTTTTCTTGATGCAGCAATAAGGGTACCATTAATTATAAGAGCTCCATTATTTTCTGCAGAATTCTTACCCTTAAGTTCAAGATTTGGACAACCTGCAAAAGCTCCTTCGCTAATGTCTGTAATGTCATCAGGAAGAACTACACATTCAAGTGCAAGACACCCCGTAAACACCTCAGTTCCAATCCTCTTAATATTATCAGGGATTATAACCCTTTTCAACTGTGTGAAATACTCAGAAGTTTGAGACACAAACGCTCTATCAGCAATCTCCGTAACGGTATACTCTTGCTTATAGTAAACTACCTTTTCAGGGATTACCACCTCCTCTGTTACAGATTGAGCCTGTTTAATTCTGATAGTCTTCTTTTCTTTATCTATTATCTCGTATGTGAACTTCGCTTCTGCCATGGTTTTATGGTTTTAATGTTATTGCTGTTTGCTATTAGATTTTACTTACTCATCTCCTTTATTCTTCTGAAAAACTTCTCTTGCATCTCGTAGTAGAGGTAGTCGTTTACGTTGTCAAGAGAGTGGCGATACATGGCTTCGTAGAAGGCAACGAAGTTGGCATCGGTGGCGAACACATGCTTATGCTTGGTTAAGTGAGCATACAAGTGAGCATAAGTAATCACCTTGTATGTACTAGCCATCTCCTGATCCTCTACCGTGGGTATGTTGTACTTCGGAGTGAGGATAATGAAACGACGCTGCTTGCCATAGTCCGACGACTCTTTCTTCGTGGCAAGCCAGTTGGTGTAGTTGTAGTATCTGCGTAGCTGCTTGCCCTCGCCATCTTCTTCCACACTGTTGATGTCGGACTTGATCTTGTTTTCGATGACCACCAAGCTATCGCTTGTGCGCACCATAAGGTCTATGCGGCCACCGCTCGGGTATTTGGTAGGATTAACCTTAGTATCTTCTATCTTGGATGCCTCCTCACGCGCTATCGTGTAGCTCTCGCCCAACTCAATGCCGAAGCCTGCAAAGAAATCTCTCCACAAGCGACGATACTCGGGGCGCAGCATGAAGTAGGCAAGCGCATTGGAGAACTTGTTCTCGTCGTTCTGAATCTGACAGATGTCGAACAAAGAGACCTTGCGCTGGCTCACTTCGCTCAGCTCCTCCTCGTCGACTTTATTGTTTGACTCCTCCCATAGGGAGCTGTCGTCGATGAGTGTGGTGCGAATCTTGAGATAGTCGTCTCGCTTCTCTGCCACATTTTGCTTGGCAAGGTCACCGCTATAGGTCCCCTCGGGATAGACATACTGTCTGAGCGATGCCTTTGCTTGTTGGTAGCCACCAAGAGTGACTACGATATCTGATGCCTCGTGCACAGGATATGCCACGGGCTTATCGGAGTGAAAGCGGATAAACAGTCGCTTACCCTCTCTCGGGATATAGACCTTATCGGCCTTGTAGGTAATGAATACGCTCTGCTGACCTGCCTCTCCGAAGATGTCGAAGATAGACACTCCACCATAGGTGATACCACCCTCGTGCTTCACAAAGCGTTGCTGGTCGGCAAAGACCTCTTCGTTGATGCCTTCGTACTTGTTGGCAAACTTACGACTGGCATCATAGACATCGTGGAGTCCCTCTGCCATGCCGATGACCTCGACCTCACCGATGCCATAGTACTTGACAAAGAGCATATGGCTGACTTGCCCCTGGTGGGCCTTGACAAAGTCTCCTGTCGAATTGAGATAGATATAGTTACCCCCATTATCCGCCTGGTATAGGTTGATTACCTCGTGTCCGAGATTGGACGCGAGATAATCACCTACATACATGCGGTTGAGTACTATGCCTTGATTGTTATGATTCGTCATGGCTGGTATACTCTTTGTCTGTCTGCTTAGTTCCGGAAGTTACATCAATACTCCCCACGAGCTGCCTGGCCCAGGGTGATCTCGTTGGGCACGAGCTTCTTGTTATCGGCGTCCTTGATCTGTACGGTAACGCCGAAGTTGGTGTCGAAGAGCTTTTCAGCATCGCCTACCTTCATGCTGGCCTTGATCTTGAGGCCATCGGCGGTAGTCTTCACATCCTTGGTGGTCTTCTTGTTGAGTGTAGCGAGGGTGAGCTCACCATCGGCAATCTGCACACCCTTGTAGAACACGAGCGAGAGGTTAAAAGCCTTCTTGAAATCTGCTGAGATGGTCTTCAGCTTCTTCTGCGGAGCTACGGTAAATTCAGCATTCTTGAATTTATCCATGAAATTGTTTAAGATACCCATAATGTTTTGTTTTTAATTATTTGTGCTATTTCTACTATTTGCAGTTAAAGGGAGTTAAATGGAGATAGTCGCTTCGCTCCTTGAAGATAAAGGCCGATACTACTTACGCGCGGAAAAACATTCGGCATTTAACTCCTTTTATCTCCATCTAACTCCATTTATCTCCTTTATACTTCCTTTATCACCATAATCTATAATACTATTACTCTACGATGACAAACTCCGTGCGGCGGTTGGCCTCGGGGTTGTTGACATCGAGGGGTTCGCTTGAGCCCTTACCTACGGCTTCGAGACGGTCGGCAGCGATGCCACGACCTACGAGGAAATCTACGGCAGCCTGTGCGCGAGCTTCCGAAAGGCGCTGATTAAAATCGGGATCACCCTCTGATGAGGTGTGACCGATAATGCGGAGCTTCAGTTCGGGATGCTTCTCCATCAGCTGCGCAAGGTCGTGAAGCACAAACTTGGCATCGTCAGACAATTCAGTTCTACCTGGTGCAAACTTAGCAGAGTTGAAGTTCTTCTCAATCTCCTCCATGCGGTCAACATAGACAATCTTCTCCACCTCGACAACCTTCTCTACCTCAACTACCTGAGGCTTGCGCAGAGCAAAGAAAGCTGCGATGCCGGCGAGTAGGAGCACGATGATGAGCCACAACCACCACTTCGGCTTCTTCACAACAGGTACAGGGGGAACATAGCCGTTGAGGTACTCGAGACGGAAGCCGCCCTTCTTGGCACCACCATCAGCCTTCTCAAACTTTGCCACTACGATATCGTAGGTACGAGCGTGGGCCACCATGCGCTCAAAGCTGGGCTTGGTCCATAGCATGGCCACGGCTACCTTCTTGCCATCGCCTGTGGTTACCAGCTCGTCTTCTCCCTTGAAGTAACCGTTCCAGTCGGGTGATGAGCCATCCTCATCAGCGTAGATGAAGAGATCCTTCACGCCTGAGTCGGGATTGATCGAACCAGGGAATGCCTTACGCAGGTCCTCGATAGTAGCATGGGGATACATCACCATGTAGGCGTGCACGATACCCAGTGCAGTACGGTTCTGTGCCTTACCATATACACGCACCTTGGCCGAAGCGCTTTCCTGTGCCGATGCCTCGAAGCTCTCGGCAGGGGTAGAGCGTTCCTTCTCCTCCTCTTCTACGGGTGCTTGCTGAGGAGCCTGTTGCTGAGGAGCAGCTGCAGGGGCACTCTCGTTAAGGAAGTCTACCAACTTAGCTCCATGCTGGCGGGTGTTCCATCCCTCGTCATACGCAAAGCCAGCTTTCTCAGATACTTCACGCAAAGCCTTCTTTGCATTGTTGCATTCTTCACCATTACATGTCACAGAGACACTGTTGTCATCATTGATGGTGATAACGTAGTCACCATAGGTTGCTTGTTTCTTCATATTATATATATTGAAATGATTATTATTTTTCTACAGTGAAAAAAACGATATAACCCTGTTCTAAACAAGTATAATATTCACCGTCGTGTTCCTACCCCACCACATGAGTTCCATGTAACGAAAGTAACCCCTGCATATAGCGTCATTGTCGCCTGCAAGTCTCCCGAAATCAGCATTAATAATTTTGTGCTTGATTAATATATACAAGAAAAGCGTAGAGACTTGTCGCGCTCATCATGTTACTGGCATCGCCAAACGCCATCGTAGAAATGAACTGAGAAACAAATACCCCACGCTGTTGTATATACCTTGTGGGTACAGCATGGGCTGTACGCGGTGTATACAAAACAGAATGAGCGTTGCATTGTCCTCATCCCTCTACTAAAATTTGGCGATTTCGTAACATGGGATAAAGCAAGAAACGCATTCTTGACCCAAGGATTTCTCCCCTCAGGTTTTGCAAAGATAACGAGTGGCTTCAGATAAAGCAAGATTTTTTAAGCTTTTTTTGAGCGAAAACGTCATCTTAAGATTGCAAAACGAGCTATTCCCTCAAGGGACACTGCATCTGCAACCGAGTTGCGTCCCTCGCTGCCCGTAGGCAAGGACAAAGCGAACGCTCATCTGGGTATCTGTTTCTCATCATTCTACTATGTTGTGGTACCTTTATATGGCACTTCAAACCGTTTCGCCTACTCTTCTTGGGATTTTCGGCACCCTCCCCTGTCAATAAGGACGAATAGTGTAAACACAAACCAAGGTCACCAGCCGCTCTTCGGGGCCGATGACCTTGGAAATCTCTATAATGCATACATCCATCACGGATGCAACGATTGCATGTCGTTTCAGAAAGCTATATACCCTACATCGCTACCTATAATATATGTATATGTATAGCAAGAGTCACTAACATATTTGTATTATGATAGGGGATACGATGCAGGCATCCGGCTTATCCTCTTACCGTATGAATTTCCTAGGTTCACCAGCGAGAATGGAGCTTGTGCCTCTCAATATATCTTTACAAATGCAAATGTACGTAAAAATTCTTATCTACCAAACAAACACCAATCGCATTTGAAAATGTCTTTTGTTGTCTTTTTGCAAAAACATCAACACCAATAATGCACTCGGAGCTAAAAAGCAACAATATAGATGTTGCGCTATGTAAGGTTTATGTGCCTTTCCTCATCACACGGCCATAAGAGGTCGGCTATGGCACACTTCGTGGCACAAATTGGTATAAATAGACATTTTGTATGGGGATGCAATCTTATGTACAACAATAAATCACGCAAATCAATTGTTATACTAAATAAAAGATTTATATTTGCACTATAATAATTCGTTGGATAGTATTTGATATGAACTCGCAAACACTGAACTTTACCATCTTCTGCGTCGGAAGCGTTGCCGACCACTTAAAGATGAATGCTCGCGATGTATACCACAAATTGCAGAGCACAGGCATCATATCAGACTATATCATCCCATGCTATGATGTGCTGCATTCGTTCTCCAAGGAATACATCGTGGAGGATCTAATTGCTTATATGAAGAAGAAAGGAGCATTGGCATGATACGCCTATACCACACATCAAACGTAGAGGTTCGCATTCCCGATGTGAGTCACTCGCGCGAACATTTAGACTTTGGCCGAGGATTTTACCTGACTGCACTGCGCGAACAAGCAGAAAAATATGGCCAACGTTTCTTGCGCAAAGGTGAGACGGCTGTAATGAACGTTTACGAACTGGACAACGAGAACTTGCAAGAATTCTCTCGCATAGTTTTTGAGGCGTACGATAGCAAATGGCTCGATTATGTCACCGCATGCCGTAAGGGACAAGACCGCATGATATATGACATCATAGAAGGTGGTATTGCCGATGACCAAGTGTTCGACACCATCGACCTCTATTTCTCTGGGATATACACCTACGAGCAGGCCCTCGACCAGTTGCGCTTTAAACATCCCAACCATCAGGTGTGTATCACCAATCAATTGGTGCTTGACAAACGTCTCCGTTTTATAGAATCCATCAAACTCTAGCCTATGGTAGCCAATAAGATTATTCTCCAGCGCAAATATGCTCGCATAGTGCAGATATTTGCCGAGAAAACGGGCCGTTCATATGAAGAGGCTTTAGGACTATTCTACGACTCCAAAACTTTCGAACTCATCAGCGAAGGCATTGCCGATATGCACTGTATGAGCGATGAGTACTTGGTGGATGAATTGATGATGGAACTTGACGAGACAAAATAGTAAGATATATCACCACACATAATAGGATGGACCTCATCCCTCCTGTTATTGCCTATCCGTCATACTTCAGAGTATGACTATGTCTATTGTTATGCTTGAAGACCAATTCTATATATGGGAATATCTTTTGTCGTAAAAGTTCCTATCCACCAAACAGACGATAATATATTTGCCAATGTCTTTTGTTGTCTTTTTTACGTCCTTTGCAGTGAAAATCGGAAAGAAAAAGTGTGGAGCTACTACTTATCTTAGCTGGTAGGCCCTAGGAATGCCTTGGCAATAAAATAAGCAATAGTCCACACTGAAAGGGTATTCAGTGGAGGATAATCGCCTGCCTGCCTTGCCAAATGAGTTTCCTAGGTTCACCTGCGGCAAACAGCCCTTTTTTCTCCGAATGTTTCGGGTACAAATGTACACATTTTTTTCGAAACATGCGGCATTATCCTCGTGGAACTATTGCTCTATTTTATTACTACAACTCTTCGCAACCTTTGCGACTGCGAAGGTACGAAACATTCCTATAGGTTGGAGATGTCTTTTTTTGTCTTTTTAGGGCAACGCCTATATTACGGTCTTTGCTTTTCATCTGCCACCGTCCGCCAGCATATCACAATATCCTGATTGTCTAATGTATAGTGGCGGACATTGCGTACAATTCTACCTGTCTGCCAGTGTCGGCCAACGACTCATTGCCAATCACAGTGCAGACGCGTAGAAGATTCATTAGCAGGGGAAACATCCTCAGGGAATACGCATTATAAATTTATTAGACGCTGCTATATATTTCTCTCAGATAATAAGTCTTTTACCTCACACGAATCTCACGAATCTCACAAAGACTGCATCGCTAAAGGCTCGCAGTTGT
>JAZONP010000031.1:0-2243 GCA_045654565.1 Bacteroidaceae bacterium | reverse complement strand
CACCTTCGTCTTGCGGTCTACCATCTTCTTATAGTCCAGCTCGGCCCCCTCGACGCGCAGTCCATACTTCTCGCCCTTGCGTGCCTGATCATACAACTTCGCGCTATAGAGCAACGTCTTCGTGGGGATGCAACCCTCGTTGAGGCATACACCACCGAGGTCCTTCTTCTCAAACAAGATTGTCTTCAGGCCCTTCTTACCGGCCTTCTCTGCCGCAACGTATCCACCAGGACCGCCGCCAATGATTGCAATGTCGTACATGGTATTTGAGTATTGAGTTTCTAAGTTGGCACTATCATCAAGCGCTCAGCGCTATTCTCCCGACAAATGTACACAAAACAATTGATAAAGCAATAGCGACAACTGATTTTCATCAATTGTCGCTATTGTGTCGGAAAGAGGCGACTCGAACGCCCGACCCCTACGTCCCGAACGTAGTGCGCTACCAACTGCGCTACTTTCCGATAGCGGCAGAGGAGTTATCCTCTGCCTTGTGCTTTATCGTGTGGAGCCTATGGATTAGAGCTCCTCGTTCTGACGCAAGCTCTGAACGTATACGGCACGCTCCATCTTGAGGCGCTTAACTTCAGAAGGCTTGTTGAACTGCTGACGACGACGGAGTTCCTTTACTACGCCAGTCTTCTCAAATTTTCTCTTGAATTTCTTAAGGGCTCTTTCGATGTTCTCGCCCTCTTTTACGGGTACTACGATCATTTTGTTTTTGTTTTTATTATTTTGTTATCAATCTTTCTTTTAATCAGTTGCGTGCCTCGCACGCGGTGTCTTGGGGTTACGTTTTGGTTCGTATTTCTTCTAAGTCTATACCTCCTTTACATTCTTTGGGCTGCAAAATTAGTGCAAGTTGAGAGAAAAAACAAATTTTTCATTTGGTTTTTCCGAAACGCCGCCTAAATTCAAGCTGCGAAGCAGATTAAAGTTAGTGCAAAACGAACGTAGCAGATTAAAGATAGTGCAACTAAGCGGTGAGCAATGAGCCTCAAAGTCCCAGCGCGGGATCCTTCACATTCGTTCAGGATGACAAGTCCCTCTGGGCAAACATCCATATCTTTGCCTTATAATTAACGCAAACCGAGAGAAAGTGAAATGATAAAATCGCCAAATAAAATCACTACTCCACAAGTAATCCCCCATTGTCTTTCGCTTATCGAAAAAAAACATTATTTTTGCATCTTATTTTTAATACAACACTACAAGCCCTATGCTATACTATCTCTTCGAGCACCTCAACAGGTTGAATTTCCCCGGTGCGGGAATGTTCACCTACATCTCGTTCCGTTCGTTATTGGCTATCCTCATAGCCCTGTTGGTATCTACCGTTTTCGGCAAATATTTCATCAAATTGCTCAAGCGCCAGCAGATCACCGAGACGCAGCGCGATGCCAGCATCGACCCCTTCGGTGTGCAGAAGATAGGCATTCCCACGATGGGAGGTATCATCATCCTGGCGGCTATCCTCATCCCCTGTCTGTTGCTCGGCAAGCTGAACAATGTGTACATGATCCTCATGCTCATCACCACCATATGGCTCGGCGCCTTGGGCTTTGCGGACGACTACATCAAGGTGTTTAAGCGCGACAAGGAGGGCCTTCACGGGATCTTCAAGATTATCGGGCAGGTGGGCTTGGGTGTCATCGTGGGCCTCACGCTCTACCTCAGCGACCAAGCCGTCATCCGCGAGAATGTAGAGATACAGCGTGTCGACGGAAACACCACCGAGGTGGTGCACAAGAGCGAGGCCATCAAGTCGACCAAGACCACCATCCCCTTCGTGAAGAACAATAACCTCGACTATGCCAACGCCTTCAACTGGCTGGGCGAGCACAAGCAGCTGGGCGGTTGGGTGCTGTTTGTCCTCATGACCATCTTTGTGGTCACCGCCGTGTCGAACGGTGCCAACCTCAACGACGGTATGGACGGCATGACGGCGGGCAACTCGGCCATCATTGGTGTCGTGCTCGGCATACTGGCCTACGTGTCGAGTCACATCTCGATGGCAGGCTACCTCAACATCATGTACATCCCTGGCTCCGAGGAGCTGGTAGTATACCTCTGCGCCTTCGTGGGTGCCCTCATCGGTTTCCTATGGTACAACGCCTTCCCCGCCCAGGTCTTCATGGGCGACACGGGCAGCCTTACCATCGGTGGTATTATCGCCGTGAGTGCCATCATCATCCGCAAGGAGCTGCTCATCCCCATCCTCTGTGGCGTCTTCTTCGTGGAGA
>JAZONP010000030.1:0-27777 GCA_045654565.1 Bacteroidaceae bacterium | reverse complement strand
ACACAGTTTTCGCTTGTAAATATAGCGATTTTAATAACGAAAGCAAAGAAGAGTTTAGGAAATAAACGCTTTTCCTTGCAATCTTTCCGCCCAATCCCCAAGCCAGACGTAAAGAACGCATCCACGGGCAATTAGAAATTTTCAAAGTGTTAGCAAGAAAAGAGAACCGATAACAACCTGCCACGAGAACGAAGAAGTCTATACCTCCGATTCCGATGCCGCGTAAGCAATCCGCAGGTTTTTCCTACCAATATGCTACAAAAAAAATGTACAGGATTTCCGACCGTTTCGTTCAAAAGGCCTAAAATTTACTTGAAAAGTGGTTGGAGATAGGACGCAAGAAGTTGTATTTATTTAGCCACGCCGCCCTCTATTTCATTCTGTAGGTAAGAAAATACATACACAGCACTCTCGTAGTAGAGTCCACAAGCAGGATCGTTGAGCCGTTGGAATGTCTCAGATGCATACAATTCATCCAAGGCTTCCTTGATATCCCAGCCATATCGCTCCATCAGCATGCTTGTTAGCTCGGTAGAAAGGCACTCTATCTGAAATTGGATGTCGTTGTTCATTCTTCAACTTTCTTTAATAGGTTAATGGCCTTAGGAGTACCGAAGAAGTATTGCACGGAATGATTACCTCTATATTTCAACTCTTCGATGAGTTTTTCCATGCTGATATAGCCCATGACGAATCTGCGTATCTGTACACCCACAGTGTCGTTGGCAATAGGGCCGATGACGATGTCATAAGAATGGGCAGGAGTGTCTGATGTGTTCTTACGATTCATCAATACGAACTCAGCCCACTCGACACTGTAGTCGTCAAAGATTTTGATGCTCAAATCTGTATCTGATAGAAGTATGGACTCCTCAAACAAGAAAGCGCTGACGATGGGCTCTCCGCTCTTCATTCGTTGCGTTGTGCGCACTGCCATATCCAGGGCTTGCAGTCTATTGGCATTCAGATAAAACCCACAACCAAAATCTTTGCCTTTTCGTGAAAAGGAAAGGTCTATTTGTTCAATGTCTACATTGGAACCATGATATAGTGTTGTCATGCGATACGCCCTCCTTTCTGCAAGCATATGTGCATGATGTCTTCGACAGCATCGTCAATAGAGAGTGTGTGCTCTGCTTCATAGCAGTCTAACAAGAAATCAATGCCAGAGAATCGGCGCAAGTAGGCATATGCTTGCGCATTGGACAGGTTGAAGCGTGAAGCGAATGCACCCACGCAACATATCACATACTCTATTCTGTTCAGTATCTCCAACTTTCCCATAGACAAGATTTTATTGCACAAAATTAGTTATTTGTTTTTATCCAACAAACGATTTTGCAAAAAGTTATCAAGTTGTCCATGCTCTACTTCAACTGTCAGAACAACTTCTTACTCCCCATACATCCTCGCTCTCATCTCCTTGATTTGGTCACTGGTGATGTATTCGTCGTATTCCATCATCTTGTCGATGATGCCATTCGGGGTAAGCTCGATGATGCGGTTGGCGACGGTTTGGATGAACTCGTGGTCGTGACTGCTGAAGAGGACGTTGCCCTTATAGAGTTTCAGGTTGTTGTTGAATGCCTGAATGCTCTCAAGGTCGAGATGGTTGGTGGGGGTGTCGAGAATGAGGCAGTTAGCGTTCTTCAATTGCATGCGGGCAATCATGCAACGCATCTTCTCGCCTCCGGAGAGGACATTGGCCTTCTTCAACACCTCCTCGCCGCTGAAGAGCATACGGCCAAGGAAGCTCTTGAAGTACACCTCGTTGCCTTCGCCAAACTGGCTGAGCCAATCGACGAGGTTGAGGTCGGTGTCAAAGAACTCGGTATTGTCGAGGGGCAGGTAGGCGGTGGTGATGGTCACTCCCCAATCGAAACTACCGGCATGGGGCTGACGGTGGCCATTGATGATCTCGAAGAGGGCGGTCATGGCACGCGGGTCGCGGCTGAGGAAGACTATCTTGTCGCCCTTCTCGACGTTGAAGTTCACATCACTGAAGAGTACGGTGCCATCCTCCATCTCGGCACGCAGGCCGTTGACGGCCAATATCTGATTACCGGGTTCGCGCTCGGGGGTGAAGATAATGCCAGGGTACTTGCGCGAAGAGGGTTGGATGTCCTCGACGTTGAGTTTCTCGAGCATCTTCTTGCGGCTGGTGGTCTGCTTGCTCTTGGCCACATTGGCACTGAATCGACGGATAAACTCCTCCAGTTCCTTGCGCTTCTCCTCGGCCTTGGTCTTCTGGTTCTGCGCTTGACGGAGGGCAAGTTGTGAACTCTCGTACCAGAAACTATAGTTACCGGCAAAGACACTCACCTTGCCAAAGTCGATATCCACGGTGTGGGTGCACACAGAGTCGAGAAAGTGACGGTCGTGACTAACGACCAATACGGTGTGTTCGAAATTGCTCAGATACTCCTCGAGCCAGGTCACAGTCTCCATATCGAGGTCGTTGGTGGGTTCGTCGAGCAGGAGGTTATCGGGATTGCCAAAGAGGGCTTGAGCCAGCATGACACGCACCTTCTCCTTGCCGCTGAGCTCGCTCATCAGAAGGTAGTGCTTGTCCTCCTTGATGCCCAAGCCGCTGAGCAGGGCGGCGGCATCGCTCTCGGCATTCCAACCTTCGAGTTCGGCAAAGCGCTCCTCCAGTTCGGCTACCTTCAAGCCATCCTCATCGCTGAAATCAGGTTTAGCATACAGGGCATCGCGCTGATTCATGATATCCCAAAGCACGGTGTGACCCATCAGCACGGTGTTGAGCACGGTGTATTGGTCCCACTTGAAGTGGTCCTGACTGAGCACCGAGAGGCGCTCATCGGGGCCAAGGGTCACGCTGCCCTTGGTAGGCTCCAACTCGCCACTGATAGCGCGCAAGAAGGTAGACTTACCCGCTCCATTGGCACCAATGACTCCGTAGATATTTCCGTTAGTAAACTTGAGGTTGACATCCTTATATAACACTCTTTTTCCAAACTGAATCGCTAAATCCGATACTGTAATCATATTCTGTAACTTTATTTTTGCAAAGATAGTGCAAATGCCAACGCGAAACAAGCAAAGCAAAGACATCAGAGAGGGAAGATTGGAGAAAAACATCTAAAAGACATACTATGTATGCCAACTTTTGATAATTTTGCACACCCGATAACTACAAACAGCGCTCCGGTAAGAATAATGAAGGCCACCATACCCTATGTAGAAAAGAGGTTTGAGGAGTTTAACCAACAAATGTTCGATGGTAAACTTCCCAGGCTACCTATTGAGCTAAGCGATGCCAAGACATTCCTCGGACTGTGCGTATATAAAAAAAAGAGAACACTATGGGGAAAAACGGTGTGCTATGACTTCAAGTTGCGCATCAACACACGCATAGACCTTGCGGAGGCAGAGGTCGAGGATATCATCATCCACGAAATGATACACTACTACATCGGGTTGAACGGGATTAAGGACACGTCGACACACGGGCAGGTGTTTAGGCTGATGATGAACAGGATAAATGAGCAGTTTAGCCGACACATACGAATATCACACAAGCCCACGCAAGAGCAAAAGGAGCAACTCTATGGCACCAAGCAACGTTGGCGAATGGTAGCACTCGTCATATTCAAGGATAAAAGAACAGGCGTCAAGGTACTGCCTAGGATTGTACCCAAGATTGTGAATTACTACAACGCAGTGAGCAGGGAAAACAGTGTCGACCGTATCGAATTGTATGTATCCAACAACCCGTTCTTTAATCGTTTCCCAAGTTCATCAGCCTTGCGAGTACACTATATCGACAAGGCGGATGCAGAGAAACATCTCGAAGGGGCCGAGAAATGGACATGTGATGGCGTCAGACTGATCCAGAAAGAAACATTGTAAGCGTCTGGATGTCCAAAGAATAATCCTAGGCGGACAGTACATCCAATAACATCATCACCCACTCCACCATAGCATCTCATCTCAACCTCCACCTATCGACAACATGGGTGGGAATGAAGGGCTATACCATAACCTTAAAAGACAAACATGCAGGGTCGGCACCTAGAGTCGCATAACAAACTTTGTCAACATCGCCGCTACGGATAGCGTGGTTGGATGCACCGTAGCTAAAATCCAATCCATCATAGTCCTCTACAAGAATTTACACTTTTGGAAAACTTTCTGACGAAAAATCACAAAAAAATTACTTTTTTTGGATATTTCAGTAAAGAAAATCGGCAAAATTCTTGTGTAAGTTGTTCAACTCCATTAACTTTGTAGGGTAAATTGATTTACAAAAGATGGCGGGATTGAATATAGGGGCACAACCATTCGTCAAATGGCCGGGGACAAAGAGTCAGCACATACACATACTGACCCAAGCGTTGCCTGCAGACTTTGCCGAGATACCCAACGTCACCTACATCGAGCCCTTCGTGGGGGGCGGAGCGCTGCTTTTCCACATGCTACAGACCTACCCCAACATCCGCCGAGCCATCATCAACGATAATAACCTCGACCTCATCCGTGCCTACAACACCGTGCGCGATCGTGCAAAGGAGTTGGTTTCAGAACTAAAAAAGATCCAAAAGGAGTTTCTCCCTCTTGACGAGGAGGAACGTCACGAATACTTCAACGAGTTGCGCGATGAGTTCAATGCGCGACGTGCCGACGGACTGCGCCACACCGCCCTGTTCATCTTTCTCAACAAGACGTCAAATGCCAACTATCGCGTCAATGCCGAGGGCAAGTTCAACGGAGCATACAACCACCTTCAGTACCCAATCATCTGCGACGAGCGTACCATCTATGCAGATAGCAAACTGCTGCAACGAGTAACAATCCTCTGCGGCGACTATGAGAAGACCTATAGCGAGGCATGCGGCAACACTTTCTTCTTCCTCGATCCTCCATATCGTCCCACGGGAAGAAGACACCACAACACCGACTTCGGCGACAAGGAACAGATACGCCTAAAGAAATTCTGCGACCTGCTCTCATATCGTCATTTCCAATGGATGCTCACCAACAGCGACGGTAAGTGCCAGAACCCCGATGACACCTTCATGGAGCAGCTCTACAACAACTACAATGTAGAACGCATATGGTCACGACAAGCCATCGTAGCCAAACCCGAAAAGCGTGAGAAATTATCTGAACTTCTCGTGCGTAACTTCCAGCAGGAGATTCTCTCGCTGCGCGACGTACATTGTCAGCAGCTCTCTCTCACTTTCTAGTAAAAAGCGACTATAAAGTCACACTTTTCCGTTATTTGCTTACGTTTTATTTTGAATGTAAGCGATTTGTTTATATTTTTGTAACCCTTTAGTAAAAAGATTAATACATATACAAACTCTATGGATAACAAAAGATTATACATCTTTGACACCACGTTGCGTGATGGCGAGCAGGTGCCTGGCTGTCAACTCAATACGGTGGAAAAAATTCAGGTAGCTAAGCAGTTAGAAATGCTTGGCGTGGATGTCATCGAAGCGGGATTCCCCGTATCAAGTCCTGGCGACTTCAACTCTGTCATCGAAATCAGCAAGGCCGTAACATGGCCCACCATCTGTGCTCTCACCCGTGCCGTAGAGAAGGACATCGATGCCGCAGCCGAGGCATTGAAGTATGCCAAACGCAAACGCATCCACACGGGTATCGGCACTAGTCCGTCGCACATCCGCTACAAGTTTAACAGCACCCCAGAGGAGATTATCGAGCGCGCCGTAGCTGCGGTTAAGTATGCCAAGCGCTATGTAGAGGACGTGGAGTTCTATGCCGAAGATGCGGGTCGCACCGACAACGAGTACTTGGCTCGTGTCATCGAAGCTGTGTGCAAGGCAGGTGCTACGGTATGTAACATCCCCGACACCACAGGCTTCCGCACTCCCTATGAGTATGGAGAGAAGATCAAGTATCTCTACGAGCATGTCGACGCCTTCGCTGCAGGACGCGCCATCCTCTCAACCCATTGTCACAACGACCTCGGCATGGCAACGGCCAACACCGTAGCCGGCGTGCTCAATGGTGCACGTCAGGTAGAGGTGACCATCAACGGCATCGGCGAACGTGCAGGAAACACGTCACTCGAGGAGGTGGCAATGATATTCAAGACCCATCCAGACCTGGGCATCGAGACGAACATCAACACACAGAAGATATACCCCACCAGCCGCATGGTAAGCTCGCTGATGAACATGCCCGTGCAGCCCAATAAGGCCGTTGTGGGTCGTAATGCCTTTGCCCACTCGAGCGGTATCCATCAGGATGGCGTATTGAAGAATGTGGAGACCTACGAAATCATGAATCCCAAGGATGTAGGCATCGACGACAATGCCATTGTGCTCACCGCCCGTAGCGGACGTGCAGCCTTGAAGCATCGTCTCTCAGTGCTCGGCGTAGAATTGGAGCAGGAAAAACTCGACAAGATATACGAAGAGTTCCTCAAGCTGGCCGACAAGAAGAAGGAGATCAACGACGACGACGTACTGATGCTTGCAGGTGCCGACCGTAGCGACAACCACCACATCAAGCTCGACTACCTACAGGTAACCAGCGGTGTGGGCGTACGCTCTGTTGCCAGCCTCGGTCTGAAGATTGCAGGCGAGTCGTTTGAAGCCGCTGCCACCGGTAACGGTCCTGTCGATGCAGCCATCAGCGCGCTGAAGCAGATTATCAAGCGAAACATGACACTCAAGGAGTTTACCATCCAAGCTATCAGCAAAGGATCCGACGACGTAGGAAAGGTGCACATGCAAGTGGAGTACAACAACCAACTCTACTACGGGTTCGGTGCCAACACAGACATCATCGCTGCTAGCGTGGAGGCTTATATTGATTGTATAAATAAGTTTAAATAAGATGAAAACTTTATTCGATAAAATCTGGGACGCCCATGTAGTACAGAAGGTAGAGGATGGCCCCACACAACTTTACATCGACCGTCTCTATTGTCACGAGGTAACCACACCTCAGGCGTTCGACACCTTGAGAGACAAGAACATCCGCGTATTCCGCCCCGACCATGTGGTGGCAATGCCCGATCATAACACCCCGAGCGACCAGCAGGAACGCATCGACGATCCCGTAGGACGCAAGCAAGTGGAGACACTCGCAGCCAACTGCGCAGAGTTTGGCATCCGTCACTTTGCCATGGGCACCAAGGACAATGGTATCATCCACGTGGTAGGTCCCGAGAAGGCACTCTCACTGCCAGGTATGACCATCGTATGCGGCGACTCGCACACCTCTACTCACGGTGCTGTGGGCGCTATCGCTATGGGTATCGGCACCAGTGAGGTGGCTCAGGTGCTCGCCTCACAGACTATCCTGCAGAGTAAGCCCAAAACCATGCGCATCAACATCGAAGGTAAACTGGCAGAGGATGTCACCGCCAAAGACGTGGCACTCTACATCATGGCACAGCTCACTACTTCGGGCGCTACGGGCTATGCCGTGGAGTATGCAGGCTCTACCGTTCGCAATATGTCTATGGAGGGACGCCTGACCCTATCGAACCTCTCTATCGAGATGGGCTCACGCGCAGGTCTCATCGCCCCCGACGAGATTACCTTCGCCTACCTCAAGGGACGCGAGTATGCTCCCAAGGGTGAGGCATGGGACAAGGCTGTGGAGGAGTGGAAGCAACTCTACTCTGATTCAGACGCCGTGTTCGACAAGGAGGTGACCTATCGTGCCGAGGACATCGCTCCTCGTATCACCTATGGCACCAACCCCGGTGCGGGTATCGCTATCGACGAGTGCATCCCCACACTCGAAGAAATTGCAGAAGAGGACCATGCACAGTTCCTCGCCATGCTCGATTATATGCAATTTGTGCCAGGACAGAAACTCGAGGGCACTCCCGTCGACTACTGCTTCCTCGGCGCCTGCACCAATGGCCGTATCGAAGACTTCCGCGCCTTCGCCTCTGTAGTGAGGGGCAAGAAGAAGGCCGAGAATGTGGTGGCATGGCTCGTACCTGGCTCATGGCTCGTCCGCCAGCAGATTATTGATGAGGGCATCGACAAGATACTCGAAGAGGCAGGCTTTGAACTCCGCCTTCCATCGTGCTCATCATGCCTTGCCATGAACCCCGACAAGGTACCTTCAGGCAAGCTCTCCATCTCTACCAGCAATCGCAACTTCGTAGGTCGTCAAGGACCTGGTGCACGCACCATCCTCGCTTCACCTCTCGTAGTGGCCGCATCAGCAATCACAGGAGTAGTAACCGACCCACGCAAAATGTAATTATTATGGCTAAACAGAAATTTGACATCATCCAATCAACCTGTCTCCCCATACAGATTGACAACTGTAATACCGATCTCATCATCCCTGCCCGCTACTTGGCAAGCACCACCCGTGACCCCAAGTTCTTCGGCGATGCCTTCATGCATGACCTCCGTTACGATGGAGAGGGCAAGCCCGTGGCAGACTTTGTAATGAACCGCCCCGAGTACAGCGAAGCACCCCGCGAAGGTGTACACGAGATCATCATCGGCGGACAGAACTGGGGATCAGGCTCTAGCCGCGAACATGCCGCTTGGGCTATCGCAGGCTATGGAGCACGCGTAGTCATCAGTAGTTCGTTTGCCGATATCCACCGCAACAACCTGCTCAACTGCTTCGTGCTCCCCGTTATCGTAAGCCGTGAGTTCCAGCAGGAGTTGTTCGACACGGTGGCTGCCAACCCCAAGGCGGAGGTGCGCGTAGATGTGCCCAACCAAACGGTTACTAACCTCGCCACCGGACATAGCGAGTCCTTTGACATCAATGGCTACAAGAAGTACTGCTTGATGAACGCCCTCGACGACATCGACTTCCTCTTGGAAAATACAACCAAGATTGAGGAGTACGAGAGCACAAAGTAAGAAAGAGCATCTTTATCCGACAAAGAAAAATTGCATAGAGCGCCGCCCTATGCAATTTTCTTTTTTATGAGGATTTAGCTTTGTGTTAACAATAGTCCTCGTATGATATGGGATATATTCTTATCCAATCAATTCCTTGAAGGCTGCAAGGAACACATCGGCATGTGCCTTCGTGACATTCAATGCAGGAAGCAGACGTACGGTAGAGACACCTGCACCACCTGTAAAGATGTGCTTCTCAAAGAGCAAGCGCTTACGGAACTCTGAAGCCGAGCCCTCAATCTCGATACCAATCATCAAGCCACGACCACGCACCTCCTTGATTTGAGGAATCTTCTTGAGTTCATCGATGAGGTATGCACCCACCTCTGCCGCATTGGCCACAAGGTTCTCCTGTTCAAACACATCGAGTACGGCAATAGCGGTAGCACAAGCCAGGTGGTTACCACCGAAGGTAGTACCCAGCATGCCATGCCAGGGAGTGAAGTGGGGAGCGATGAGCACGCCGCCGATGGGGAAACCATTACCCATACCCTTGGCCATGGTGATGAGGTCGGGACGAATATCGGCAATTTGGTGAGCGAAGAACTGACCCGTGCGGCCATAGCCCGACTGTATCTCGTCGAGAATGAGCGACACACCACACTTGGTAGTCATCTCACGCAACTGGCAGAGAAACTCCGCCGAAGGGCAGTGGACACCAGCCACACCCTGTATGCCCTCGATGATAACGGCACAGAACTCACCCGTCTGCAACTTCTCCTCTACGGCTACGATGTCACCGAGTGGTACGAACTCCACATTCGGAGTGCGGTTGAAGGGGGCATTGATCTTGGGGTTATCCGTGGCAGCCACCGCACCTGAGGTGCGTCCATGAAAAGCTTTGCCGAAGGCCAACACCTTAGCCTTGTCATGATGGAACGAGGCGAGTTTGATAGCATTCTCATTAGCCTCAGCACCTGAGTTGCAGAGAAAGAGGCCATAATCATTATAGCCCGAAAGTCGGCCCAACTTATCTGCCAACTGCTGTTGCAGACTATTCACCACAGAGTTTGAGTAGAAACCCAATTTACCCACCTGCTCGCTGATCTGTTTCACATAGTGCGGATGGGCATGGCCTATAGAGATTACGGCATGGCCGCCATAGAGGTCAAGATATTCGTTGCCGGCAACATCATACACATAGTTCCCCTTGCCACAAACAGGTTCTACGGGATAGAGCGGATATACGTCGAAGAGATTCATACGATTTGAAATTTTAGAATGCATTTGCCTTAAGACCAAGGCCTGCCTTCTCGTCAATACCAAACATCAAATTCATATTCTGCACAGCTTGCCCCACGGCACCCTTTAAGAGATTATCGATGATACAGGTGATGACTGCCTTGTTAACAAACTTGTCGACATGTACGAGTGCCTTGTTGGTGTTGACCACCTGCTTCAAGTCGAGTGCCTTGTCCACGTAGTGGGTAAAAGCTGCATCGGCATAGAACGTACGGTACATATCAGCCAACTGCTCGGCAGTGGGGTTGGTAGGTGTACCCTCCTCACCATCAAACTTAACCACCTCGGTACAGAAGATACCGCGAGCGAAGTCGCCACGATAGGGAATAAAGTCCACATCCACCTCAAGCGAGCCCTGCAGTTCGGCGAGCGATTGTCGTATCTCGTGCAGGTGCTGATGGGTGAATACCTTATAGACACTCATGTTATCCGAACGCCAACTGAAATGAGTTGTCGACACAGGCTTCTGCCCTGCACCGGTAGAGCCAGTGATAGCATTCACCGCCACATCATGCGTGAGCAATCCCGCTTTAGCCAAAGGCAAAAGTCCGAGTTGAATACAAGTAGCAAAGCAACCTGGATTGGCCAAGTGTAGGCATTGACAAATCTGCTCCTTATGTATCTCGGGGAGTCCATACACATAGTCGTGTGTGGGGGCCGCAATACGGAAATCCTGCGCCAAGTCGATAATCTTTACATGAGCAGGAATAGAGTGCTCCCGCAAGAACTGCTCGCTCTTGCCGTGGCCGAAGCAAAAGAATACTACATCCACCTCTTCAAAGGGCATGGCATCAGTAAAGCAGAGATCTGTATCGCCCAGCAATCCCTCGTGCACATCGGCTACACGGTTGCCCGCATTACTCTCGCTATTGGCAAAGACAATCTCTACCTCAGGATGGTTCACGAGCAATCGAATCAGCTCGCCCCCAGTATATCCCGCAGCACCAAGTATACCTATTTTAACCATGCGCATCAGTTCGCTTTAGGAGCCAACAACCATACCAATAGATAAGCCCATATACCCAACGAACCACCTAACGCCAATACAATAAAGACAATGCGTACGATAAGTGAATCAATATTGAAATACTCAGCGATTCCACCGCATACACCGGCCAGTTTCTTATCGGTCGTTGACAAGTGCAATTTTTTATTCATATTATCTGTTTATGTTAAATTGATTTTTCTCTTCAGGGATGAGCAACATCAAGATGAAATATACGATGGCTCCACTGAATACGGTAAATATGGTGAGCAGTACATAGGCTACCCTCACCACAGTCACATCAAGATTCAAGTATTTTGCAATAGCAGCACAGACGCCTGCCAACATACGTCCACTACGGGGACGTTCGAGTTTCTTAGGTTCTGACATTTTAGTATAGTTTTAGTCAACAGAAACCAATTTATGTTCAATAGTTGCTGTCGTTATTATAAATTTGACTCATCTCTCCTCATCTGGGTGACAAGCGTAATAGGCACGCAAGGCAGTAGAGTTTACCTTGATAAAGCCCTTGGCCTCATCGGCAGTCCACCCCTTTTGAGTCTCGCCATACTCACCAAACTTATTCTTCACAAGATCGTCGGGAGAATCTACACCTACAGTCTGGAAACCGAGTGGACGAAGTTCAAGTGTCACCACACCATTCACGTTGCGCTGTGAACTCTCGAGCATAGCCTCAATATCGGGCATTACAGGTTCGAGGTACTGACTCTCGTGAAGGAACATGCCATACCAGTTGGCTACCTGATCCTTCCAATACTGCTGCCATTTAGAGAGGGTATACTTCTCAAGAAAACGGTGAGCTGCAATGATGAGCATGGGTGCTGCAGCCTCGAAGCCTACACGACCCTTGATGCCTATGATGGTATCTCCCACATGGCAGTCGCGACCGATGCCATAGGCTGCGCCAATCTCCTCGACGGCTTGGATGGCCTTAATCTTGTCGGTATACTCAACACCGTTTACTGAGGTGAGTTCGCCCTTGGTGAAGCCGAGCTTGAGGAGCTCGGGACCCTCCTTGGTGGGGTGCTTGAGGTAGGCCGACTCGGGGAGGCCCTGGTTAGAGTCGAGCAGCTCGCCACCGCAGATGCTGGTCCCCCAGATACCTACGTTGTATGAGTACTTCAACTTGGCAAAGTCGGCATTAAAGCCACCGGCATTGAGGTAGTCCACCTCTTCCTTACGAGTAAGAGTCTTGTCGCGAGTGAGCGTGATGATCTCGATGCCAGGAGCCATCACGAGGAATGTCATGTCGAAACGAATCTGGTCGTTGCCGGCACCTGTAGAGCCATGAGCGATAGCATCAGCACCAATCTCCTTGGCATAGCGTGCGATGGCCAATGCCTGGAAGATACGCTCTGAGCTAACCGAAATAGGATAACAGTTGTTGCGCAATACGTTACCATATACCATATACTTGAGGCTCTTCTCATAGTACTCCTGAGTAACGTCAAGTGTCATATACTTCACCGCGCCCAACTTGTAGGCATTCGTCTCATTAGTGCGAAGCTGTTCCTCACTAAAGCCACCAGTGTTGGCACACACGGCGTGCACTTCATATCCCATCTCCTTAGCCAGGTACATCACGGTGTACGAGGTATCGAGTCCGCCACTGAAGGCTACAACAACTTTTTTCTTTTGCTCCATATTTTGCTTATTTACAATTTTACGATTAACTATTTATTTACAATTGGACGATTTGTCAATTTCTCCATCTCAACAATTCAAGTTGTAGGACAACTATTTGAAAAATCTATGGTAAATTGTAAATGGTCAAATGGCATCTTCCCCTACTTCTTACTCTTCAGATGCAACATCTTACGTAGGCGGTTCTGCCATTTCGACATAGTGGGAACCTCTTCGTCGGGATCTACGGGTGTAGCCTTAGGATCGAAGAGCATACCTGTGCAAAGACAGCGAGTGCGGTTATTGCGCTGCAGGATATCATAGTTCTTACAACCCTCACAACCCTTCCAAAACTCATCGTCCTGCGTAAGTTCGGTAAGGGTCACGGGTACGTAGCCCATAGCAGTATTAAGCTTCATCACAGGAAGAGATGTGGTGATACTAAACAACTTGGCATATGGGAACCGTTCACGGGCGAGCTCGAAAGTTTTCTTCTTGATTCGGCTAGCCAATCCAAGACGACGATATTCGGGGTCTACTATAAGTCCCGATGTTGCCACAAAGTCACCGTGGCTCCAACTCTCGATGTAACTAAAACCGATAAGTCTGTCGCCATCCAATGCCACCACAGCCTTTCCACCATTAATCTTTTCTGCGATATACTCTGGAGAGCGTTTAGCGATACCTGTGCCACGCTGCAGAGCTGACTCATAAATGAGTTGACAGATATACTCTGCATACTGCGCATGCGTTGCATTGGCATATCTTACAACAATATTGTTTGTATCCATTTTATTATGGTTCCTTAATACCTAAATACCTATATATTGTGCAGCAAATTTAGTGCAAACCTTAGGAAGATGCAAATTTTATGAACAAAATCCTAAGTTTCATTCTAATTTTCTGAAAGAGGCACACCACAATGCCCCTTCACAACACGAAACTATTCTTTGGAATTACTGGCATATAGCCAGTTAAAACAATTGCTAGACGAACAGACTCGAATCTTAAGCTTGCGTTTTTCACTATGCCGCATAAGTTGCAAGATTAGTTTTTAATGTCACCAAAATCGAGTTATGGTATAATATATTTTTGTAATCTACACATAACAATCGACAACTATTACCAATAAAGAACAACATTTTTACCTCAAACATTAGCATCTGAATATCAATAGCTTGCTTAAACAGACATAGACTTTGGAACCAAGCCCAGTTAATCTTATCTGGGACAACAACTGTAGATAAAATTTTAGCAAGAGGTTTTACCACTATAGGCTATCTAACAATCGAGGGACAGGCCAAAGTTAAGGCATTGGATATAGACTTTTATTCAGGACATGCTTCCAAACTTAACATTAAACAAGGTACAACTATTGACACATTACAGCTTAATTCAATTTCGAAAGACAAGATGTCTAATATAAAAATCGAAGAAGGTGCTAATATCGCTTTGATTATTTATAAAGGAGTTGAATACACTTCGATCGAAGATTTCAAGGCAGCTCTATAACACATCGTATCACATGTAGTATAATTCCAATCAGGATTTAATTGCCGTCAACATAAACAATGAGCGCCACTCTCTAAGTGGCGCTCATTGTTTATTGACATGCCTAGCTATTACTTCTTGCGTTGCACCTTTTTCTTATTCTTCTTATGCTTGGCACGACGCTTAGCCTCCTGTGCTTTATTGTATACGTACCATACACCTCCACCGCCGAAGGTGATACCAATAACGATGTACACCCATGAATCGAGGTTGTCGCCCTTGACGCGGCTCCACATCTCAATCATGCTCTTGGTACGATTCCCACAGTCACGCATCAGCGCAGCACGTTCGATAACTGTACGATCGGGATACTGGATATTGTCTATAAGCACACTATCAGCACCCTCACCAAAGAAGTAGGTGAGATCGCTATATTCTTCAAGTGTAGAATCAATCTTAGCCTCTAGAATTTCGGGCGAAGCCACCACACTGACATAACCAATCTCATCCATATTACGCAAGGCGTTCTCAGGCATACACATGAAGTTGATGAAGTAGGCCGCCGCCTTGGTGTTGACGGCATACTTGGGAATCACCCATCCGTCGAACCATACGTTAGATCCCTCACGCGGCACGTGGTAGCGAAGTTCCATACCTATGGCGTCGGCCTCCTCGATGGCCCATACGGCATCGCCGCTCCAGCTCACGTTGATGTAGGCTTTCTCCTTGGTCATCATCTCCTTGCCGAAATCCACCTCCCAGCCAGCAATATTGCGCTTGGCAGACTTAAGCAACTCCTCCACAGCAGCAATAGCCTCGTCTGAGGTGTCATTCATCAGTTGTTGGCGTGTTACCTTACCATCGAGTAGCTCCTGATAGCGGGCATACATAATCATACAGCCATAGATATCTCGATAGGCATCCTTCATCAGCACCTTGCTATCAAGACGCTCGTCCCAGATGATGCCCCATGAGTCAGCCTCCTCATCGGTGATATACTTGGGATTGTAGAGAATACCTGTAGTACCCCACATGTAGCCCACGGCATAGTCGTTGGCTCGCTTGCCCGATTGGTCGAACTTAGCCAACTGCTCCACGAAGAAAGGTGATACTAAACGGGTGTAGTCTGGCGTAGTACCAAAGTTGCGGTTGATAGGCAAGAGCATGTCACTCGCCAACATGCGATCGATAATATACTCCGAGGGACATACCACATCGAAATCCTCATGACCCTTTTCGAGCTTGGCCAACATCACCTCATTGATATCAAAGAGTTGGTAGATAATCTCCACCTCCTCACCGGTCTGCTCTTTGTACCACTCCTCGAACTCGTCGAGTAGGCTTTCGTCAATATAGTCGGCCCAGTTGTACACCTTGAGTGTATGCTCACGGTCAGCTGCATGCAAAGCATTTATAGGGAGAATCCCTAATAACGCAATCCAAAGCAGGCTAATATGCAAAAGTTTTCTCATTGTTTCCTTTTCGTTTTTACTTAACTGTTTGTGTCAATCTCGTAATTAGTTGAGCTTTTATGCCGCGCAAAAATAATTATAATATTTCATTTCACAAAAGATGTGCAGGCATTTTACATACTTCTTATACATCTCTCTTAATTCAGTTCCATACCAGCCTTTAGTCTACAGTAACAAGAATACAGACTACTAATATTCTCGAAAAACTTCCTGCTTAATATCGCCAAAAATAAATAGATTTATTTTGTTCTCCTCTCGGTTTGCCGTACCTTTGTATCGTTTTTCAAAAATAGCATAAGCAAATGTTAGTTATTGATACTATAGCGCAACTGCGCTCATACCTTGCAGTTTCCCGTTCCAAAGGTAAAAGTATAGGCTTGGTACCTACAATGGGAGCCTTGCACGAAGGGCATGCTTCGCTAGTGGAGCGTAGCATAAAAGAGAACGAGGTAACCATAGTAAGCGTTTTCGTAAATCCTACTCAGTTTAACGATAAAGGCGACTTGGAACGTTATCCGCGTACCCTAGAGGCAGATTGTCAACTGCTCGAGAAACTTGGCGCAGATTGCGTGTTTGCCCCTACAGTAGAGGAGGTATACCCCGAGCCCGATACACGCCAGTTTGACTTCACCCCACTCGACAAGGTTATGGAGGGCATCTATCGTCCCGGACATTTCAATGGTGTGGCACAAATCGTGAGCAAACTATTCATTTACGTAGAGCCCGACCGTGCCTACTTCGGAGAGAAAGACTTCCAGCAATTGGCCATCATCCGTGAGATGGTACGTCAGATGAACTTTGACTTAGAAATTGTTGGATGCCCCATCGTACGTGAGCAAGATGGTCTGGCACTCAGCAGTCGCAACGCACTTCTCACCCTAGAGCAACGCCACACCGCACTAGCCATCTCAAAGTCACTTTTCACCAGCGTTGATTATGCCAAGAGCCATTCACTCACCGAGACCAAACAGATGGTAGAAAACTCCATTGCTGCTACCGATGGGCTCGAACTGGAATATTACGAAGTGGTTGATGGTAACACGCTGCAACCCGTCTCGTCATGGGATGATGCTGACTACATCGTTGGTTGTATCACGGTCTATTGCGGTAAGGTCCGTCTTATCGACAACATCCGATATAAATAATAAAGAATCCTAATGGTATGTTAGTTACAGTACTGAAATCAAAAATACATTGCGCTCGTGTTACCGAGGCCAACCTCAACTATATGGGCAGCATAACCATCGACGAAGATTTGATGGACGCTGCAGGCATGCTCGAAGGAGAGCAAGTACACATTGTAAACAACAACAATGGTGAGCGCTTCATCACCTATATCATCAAAGGCGAACGCGGCTCGGGATGCATCTGCCTTAACGGCGCCGCTGCACGCCTCGTACAGCCCGACGACGTCATCATCATCATGGCCTATGCCCAAATGACCACCGAGGAGGCACGCGACTTCCGCCCCACAGTAATCTTCCCTAAAGTTGGCAACAGATTATAATCAAATACCAAACAGAAAACCTCACACATGATACTATCAATGACAGGCTACGGTAAGGCTGTGGCTACATACGGAACAAAGAAGATATATGCCGAGGTAAAGTCTCTCAATAGCAAAGCGATAGACCTCTCCACACGCATCGCCCCCATCTACCGCGAGAAGGAGATGGAGGTACGCACCCTCATCGCCCAGCAACTCGAGCGCGGCAAGATAGACTTTAGCCTATGGATTGAGGAGGAGAGCGCATCAACTGCCACCCCCATCAACAAGACTCTTGTAGAAAGCTACTACAAACAGATAAAAGGTATCAGCGAAGCTACAGGAATTCCCGAGCCCACCGATTGGTACGCCACACTACTGCGTATGCCCGACGTGCTCTCGCGCACCGAGGTGAAGGAACTCACAGATGAGGAGTGGAGCGTAGCACGTGGTGTCGTTGTAGAGGCTGTGGAGAAGCTAATGGACTTCCGTCGCCAGGAGGGCGCCGCATTAGAGACGAAGTTTTGCGAGAAGCTCGATAACATCGCAGCGCTACTCGCATCCATTGAACCCTACGAGCAAGAGCGCACCGAGAAAATACGAGAGCGCATCCTCGACAGCCTACAAAAAAGCTTCGGAGTGGAATACGACAAGAACCGATTCGAGCAAGAACTCATCTTCTACATCGAGAAGCTCGACATCAATGAAGAGAAGCAGCGACTCACCAACCACCTCAGCTACTTCCGCCAAACGATGAGAGAAGGCCACGGACAGGGCAAGAAACTCGGCTTCATAGCCCAGGAGATGGGACGAGAAATCAACACCACCGGCAGCAAGAGTAACCATGCCGAGATGCAGATTATAGTGGTGAGGATGAAAGACGAGTTGGAGCAAATCAAGGAACAGGTGCTGAATGTAATGTAATCTGATTTACAGTTTGACAATTTACGATTTACTATTTAGTTGTCGATTGAATTATTTGACAATTTTGGGAAATTCATAAAAATCAATAAATCGCTAAATTGCACACTAATTGTAAATAGCAAATTTGTAACTAGTTATGACAGGCAAACTCATCATCTTCTCTGCCCCATCAGGTTCGGGCAAGTCAACCATCATCAACTATCTGATGCAGCAGGGCCTCGGTCTTGCGTTCTCTATCTCAGCCACGAGCCGTTCCTCCCGCGGCACCGAACGGCATGGAGTGGAATACTTCTTTCTCAGCCCCGAAGAGTTCCGTGAACGTATCGCTTCAGGTGAATTCCTCGAATACGAAGAGGTCTACCCTGATCGTTTCTACGGCACACTGAAAGCCCAGGTAGAGCGCCAGCTCGAAGCGGGCCAGCACGTGGTATTCGATGTCGACGTAGTGGGCGGATGCAATATAAAGGAGTACTACGGTGACCGCGCCCTCTCGCTCTTCATACAGCCCCCCTCGGTAGAAGAGCTGCGCCGCCGACTCGAGGGCCGTGGCACCGATGCACCTGAAGTGATACAACAGCGTATTGACAAGGCTGAATATGAACTCTCCTTCGCGCCTAAGTTCGACCGCATCGTTATCAACGACGACCTCGCCATAGCCCAAGCAGAAGCACTTACCATTATCAAGGAGTTTATTCAGAAATAAATGAGAACTTTCATTTCTTGACTTCGTCGAAGTTGCTACGCTTGCATATACGAACTTTTATCTTTTAACTTTCCACTTAAATGAAGCGCATCGGTATCTTCGGCGGTTCGTTCAACCCCATCCATCTCGGACACACTGCCTTGGCCGCCTATATCTGCGAGCAAGGGTTGGTAGATGAGGTGTGGCTCATGGTGAGTCCACAGAATCCTTTAAAGCAAGACCTCACGCTACTTGACGAAAGCGAACGACTGACTATGGCACACCTCGCCGTAGCTCCCTACCCCATGCTGAAGGCCTGTGATTTTGAGTTCACCCTACCCCGCCCATCATACACCTACCACACGCTACAAGCCTTACATAAGGCCTACCCCGAACATGAGTTCAGTCTCATCATCGGTGAAGACAACTGGCAATGTTTCGACCGCTGGTATCGAGGAAAAGACATTATCAGGGAAACCTCCATTATCATCTATCCAAGAGATGCAGAAGGGGAATTAAATGTCATATATGCCATGAACACCCCCTCCGCCATAGAGAAAGACAAGAGGACAAACCTTCCCCGACTCTTCCCCTATAGTTCCACCGAGATTAGAATGCTCCTTGCCAAAGGCGGGGATGTTAGTCATATGCTACATCCCGACGTGATTCAATACATCAAGGCCAAACATCTCTACTCTGATTACAGAGCAAGCTCTACGATAGAAGCATCAGCCCAACGCCACATCAAGCACCATCATTAGGACAAAACCGAGCATTACGCCCCATGTCCCTGCATGAGGATATTCACTAAGATTAGATTCCGGGATAAGATCCTCGGCCACAACAAATATCATTGCTCCTGCAGCAAATCCGAGCATCCAAGGGTGTAATATAGCCACCTCTGAGGCCAACACATAACCCACTGCGGCGGCTATGGGTTCTACAGCACCACTTCCCATACCAAAAAGGAACGCTTTATGTTTGCTCCGTGTGGCAACCTTCATAGGAAGAGCAATGGCTGCACCCTCTGGAAAATTTTGTATCGACATACCAATGGCAAGACCCAAAGCAGAGTAATAAGCACTTGGCTCTCCACTCACAGCAGCCGCACCGAAGGCAAGTCCCACGGCAAGCCCCTCTGGAATATTATGAATCGTCACAGCAAGAAATAAGCGAGTAATCTTGTGCACCTTCACATGAGGTCCTTCCTCGTGCCCCGTACCAGCATGAAAATGAGGTAACACATGGTCGAGCAACACTAGAAACAGTCCACCAAACAGAAAACCTACCGCAGCAGGCACCCACGACCAGTCGCCCAAATTTCTTTCAGCAACTTCTATCGAGGGGATTAGCAATGACCATACCGAAGCTGCTATCATCACTCCTGCAGCAAAACCAAGTATAATAGCATTAGTACGCTTGGGGATATCTCGTCTAAAGAAATATACAAGAGCCGAACCTGCTGTAGTGGCAAGAAAAATGATTAGGAAACCTACGAACGTGATATGGGTCATATTAATGGGAAGTTATGTTTCAACTATTAAAAGAACAAATACCCGACCTTTTGGCCGGGTATTATTCACTATATTTTAGGCCGATTATTAGTTTGCAGCCTCCGCATTAGCAGCATCGATCATCGCCTGGCTTGCATAAATGAACACCTCTACGCGACGATTCTGAGCCTTACCCTCTTCAGTCTCATTTGAAGCGATAGGTTGAGTGTGACTCATGCCAAGGACATCCTTAATCTGAGCAGGAACGGCACCCTGTTCAACCAAGTAGTTAGCAACAGCCTTAGCACGCTTCTCTGATACAGACTGGTTAGCCTTATCAGAACCTACGTTATCAGTGTGACCAAGGATGGCAACGTCTGCATCAGGAGTATTCTTCAACACACCAGCAAACTCTGCAAGGCTTGCCTTGGCCTCGCTGCCTAAAGTACTGCTATTGAATCCAAAGAGAATACCAGACTCGAAGGTAACCTTCACTGCGGGATAACCGTTTACGTCAACCAACTCCACTTGTGCACCCTCAACTTCCTTGGCAGCAGCAGCCGTTTTATCCATCTTGCGACCGATAAGAGCACCTGTAGTAGCACCAACAGCTGCACCCACCGAAGCACCTACAATCTTACCAGTATTACTATCACTGTTATGGTCAATCCAGTAACCAATACCCAAACCTACAGCTGAACCTGCTACTGTACCAATAGCAGTACCCCAACCCGTGTTCTTCCATGTACCACATGAAGAGAGCAGCAATGCTGCACACATGCTCAATGCAAAAGCTTTTAATTTCATAGAATAAGTTTTTAATGATTGTAATTAATAAATGTTTATAAAACTATCCACAAAATTAGTAAAAATATAATCACCACCTATATTTTCCACAAAAAAGAAAGGGGAAACGATGAAAAAATCTTAATTTTGCAAAATGAACAAAATTTCCTTTGAATATAAAATAGTATATATATGGCAAAAGAACTAAAAGAACTCACCAAGCGTAGCGAGAACTACTCGCAGTGGTACAATGACTTAGTATTGAAGGCTGACCTCGCAGAACAGTCAGCAGTGCGTGGATGTATGGTCATCAAGCCCTACGGATACGCTATTTGGGAAAAGATACAGCGACAGCTCGACGATATGTTCAAGGCAACAGGCCACGTGAACGCCTACTTCCCCTTGCTCATCCCCAAGTCATACCTCTCTCGTGAGGCCGACCACGTAGAAGGCTTCGCCAAGGAATGTGCTGTGGTAACTCACTATCGTTTAAAGAACGACCCCGAGGGCAATGGCGTAATCGTTGACCCCGCTGCACGTCTCGAAGAGGAGCTCATCATTCGTCCCACCTCAGAGACCATCATCTGGAGCACCTATAAGAACTGGATCCACTCCTACCGCGACCTGCCCATCCTGTGCAACCAGTGGGCCAACGTGATGCGTTGGGAGATGCGCACCCGTCTGTTCCTCCGCACTGCCGAGTTCCTCTGGCAGGAGGGCCACACTGCTCATGCCACCCGTGAGGAGGCCGAAGAGGAGGCAATGCGCATGATCAATCTCTATGGTGAGTTTGCCGAGAAGTACATGGCCGTACCCGTAGTAAAGGGCGTGAAGAGCGCCAACGAGCGCTTTGCCGGCGCCCTCGACACCTACACCATTGAAGCACTCATGCAAGATGGCAAGGCACTGCAGAGTGGCACTTCACACTTCCTCGGACAGAACTTCGCCAAGGCATTCGATGTGCAGTATGTCGACAAGGAGAACAACATGCAGTACGTTTGGGCCACCTCATGGGGCGTATCGACCCGCTTGATGGGTGCCCTCATAATGGCCCACTCTGATGACAACGGCCTTGTATTACCTCCGAAGCTCGCCCCCATTCAAGTGGTTATTGTACCTATCTATAAGAATGCAGAGCAACTCGCTGCTATCGATGCCAAAGTTGAGGGTATCGCCTCTAAGCTTCGCTCTATGGGCGTCAGCGTGAAGTATGACAATGCCGATAACAAACGTCCAGGATTCAAGTTTGCCGACTACGAGCTCAAAGGTGTTCCCGTACGCCTCGTGATGGGTGGCCGCGATCTCGAAAACAACACCATGGAGCTGATGCGCCGCGACACCTTAGAAAAAGAGACCATCTCTTGCGACGGTATCGAAGAATATGTAGTACGCCTACTTGACGAAATTCAGGAGGGCATCTACCAGAAGGCCCTCAACTACCGCAAGGAGCACACCGTAGAGGTAGATACCTACGAGGAGTTCAAGGAGCAGATTGAGAAGGGTGGTTTCGTGCTCGCCCATTGGGATGGCACGCCCGAGACTGAAGAGCGCATCAAGGAGGAAACCAAAGCTACCATCCGCTGCATCCCCTTCGAAGGCGACACCACACCCGGCACCTGTATGGTAACCGGCAAACCCTCGGCACGCAGGGTACTCTTCGCTCGCGCATACTAAAACAGTACACCATATAAGCATGTGCGAATGGGGTACACCTATTCGCACATGTTGCTTTAATGACATACATCATACAGACATGAAGAGAATAAACATACTTGCCGCTGCACTCATCATACTCGCAGCATGCAACAACAAAAAGAGTGAGAATCCCATAGCGGTTCAACAACAGCTAAAAGATACCATCGTGTATGAACACGAATACCTGGTGAAGGTAGGGGATATGGCCCCCGAGTTTACATTGAAGTATACCAACGGCACTGAGTTTTCGCTCTCTGCACAGCGTGGCAAGGTAGTGATGTTGCAGTTCACCGCCAGCTGGTGCGGAATCTGTCGCAACGAAATGCCCCATATCGAGAGCCGCATATGGCAACCCCATAAGGATAATGCGGACTTCGTGCTCGTAGGTGTAGACCGCGAAGAGCCTCGCGAAGTGGTCGAAGAGTATACAGCTAAGTTAGGCACCACCTACCCCATGCTCCTCGACGAGCATGGAGACGTGTTTGCCTGCTATGCCTTGCGCAAGTCGGGAATCACCCGCAACGTACTCATCGACCGCGATGGCCGTATCGTGAAGCTAACTCGCCGCTTTGTGGAATCCGAGTTCAACGATTTGGCCTCTACCATTGATAGTCTATTGGCAGAGTAAGCGAAAAACAACCTACGACTTCGCATACAAGACAAGAGCCGCTCTTGTCATTATCGCAAGACATTCTCAACTAATGCATTCCCTTCTCCTTTGGGGATATCCCAACGACAGCTCCCAACAGTAACCTTGCGCTATCTCATAGATTAAGAAGAAAAGCAAGAGAGAGAGGACTACCGTCCCCTCTCTCTTTATATTTTCGAAGCTATATTTAGTCTTCAGCCTGCTGCTTAGCTTCAAACTCCTTAACCAGCTTGTCCTGAACGTCCATAGGCACGAGTTCGTAACTTGAGAACTGCATATTGAACGAAGCACGACCACCAGTGAGTGAGCTGAGTGCGGTAGAGTACGATGACATCTCCTTCAAGGGAACCTTGGCTTCGAGCTTCTCGTAACCCTTCTCGCTGTTCATTCCCATGATCATACCGCGACGGCCCTGGAGGTCACTCATAACATCACCCATCTTGTCAGAGGGCACAAGTACCTCAACGTCATAGATCGGTTCGAGGATCTTTGGACCTGCATTCTTGAAGGCCTCGCTGAAGGCATTACGACCAGCGAGCATGAATGAGATTTCGTTAGAGTCCACCGGATGCATCTTACCATCATATACGATAACACGCACGTCACGAGCATAAGAACCGGTGAGCGGGCCCTGCTCGAGGCGGCTCATGATACCCTTAAGGATAGCTGGCATAAAACGAGCGTCGATGCTGCCACCCACGATAGAGTTGATAAACACAAGCTTACCACCCCACTCCAAGGTATGTTCTTCCTGACCCTTCACGCTAATCTTGAACTCCTGATTGCCAAACTTGTACACGTCGGGCATGGGCATTCCCTCATAATAGGGCTCCACGATGAGGTGTACCTCTCCGAACTGACCAGCACCACCCGACTGCTTCTTGTGACGATAATCGGCACGGGCTGCCTTAGTGATGGTCTCACGATAGGGGATACGTGTCTCCTCGAAACGGATGGGGAGCTTCTCGTTGTGCTCGAAGCGCCACTTCAAGGTACGAAGGTGGAACTCGCCCTGACCATGTACGATGGTCTGGCGCAACTCCTTGCTCTGCTCCACTACCCATGTAGGATCTTCCTCACGCATACGATTGAGGATAGACATCATCTTCTCCATATCTGCCTCGTTCTCGGGGCGGATAGCACGTGAATACTTTGAGTTTGGATATTTAATGAAGTCAAACTGCCAGTCGCAATCCTTGCCACAGAGGGTGTTACCAGTCTTTACATCCTTGAGTTTCACGGTACAGCCGATATCACCAGCCACGAGTTCGTCAACCTGGAAGCGGTTTGCACCAGCGCAGCAGAAAAGCTGAGCCATACGCTCCTTAGATCCACGGTCTACGTTAGTAAGGTCATCGCCTTCGCGCACCTTACCACTGAGCACCTTGAAGTATTGTACACCACCGATGTGGGGTTCAACTGCGGTTTTGAAGAAATAAAGTGATGTGGGGCCGTTGGGATCGGGAGTGATTTCCTCACCCTTGGTATTCACAACAGCAGGCATCTCGCTTACGAAGGGCACCACGTTACCGAGGAACTCCATCAGACGGCGTACACCCATATCCTTACCTGCACATACGCAGAATACGGGGAATATACCACGGCTTACCAAGCCCTTACGGATACCTTCACGCATCTCATCCTCGGTGAGCGACTCGGTCTCGAAGAACTTCTCCATCAAACCCTCATCATGCTCGGCTGCAGCCTCCACGAGAGCCTTGTGCCACTCCTTGGCTTTCTCCATTTCCGATGCGGGGATATCCTCGATAGTAGGAGCACCACCCTCGGGTCCCCATGAATACTTCTTCATCAACAGAACGTCGATAAGTTCATGGAAGTCGGGGCCTGTCTGCACAGGATATTGCACGGGAACCACCTTTGAGCCATAAATGCTCTTGAGTTGTTCAAGTATATTGTCATAATCGCACTTCTCGTTGTCAAGTTGGTTTACGAGGAAGATGACGGGTTTACCCAACTGCTCGGTGTAGCGGAAGTGTGTCTGTGTACCCACCTCAGAGCCGTACTGACCATTGAGCAATAGGATAGTGGTATCAGTCACAGTGATAGCCGAAGTAGCTGCACCTACGAAGTCGTCACTACCTGGACAATCGATGATATTCAATTTCTTATTATTCCACTCACAGCTGAATACGGTAGAGAACACAGAGTAGCCATACTCTTGCTCTACGGGGAAGTAGTCACTTACGGTGTTCTTGTGTGTGATCCTACCACGACGTTTTATAACTCCACTCTCATAGAGCAGAGCCTCTGTGAGGGTGGTTTTACCAGAACCATCATTGCCAAGAAGAGCAATGTTTTTGATTTCGTTACTTTGATAAACCTTCATAGTATTGTATTTTTAGTTAAAACAACATAGTTTCTTGTTTGCATTCACGAGAAACGATGCGAAAGTAGTAAATATCTATTTTATGGACAAAAAAACAGAGCACTCGTTTTTATGTTTTGCAACATACTCTTTACAAAAACGCCTATTTTTACCATCATTCATCTAAAAAGAAGCGAGTGATAGCCTACTACCACTCGCCCTGTATATCCTAATATATAGTACTTATCTCGCGTCGATATAGCGCACCATCTCACAAGCTGCCAAGAGAAACGCACCCACACCGAAGTTTGCCGTTGAGTTTACATCAACAATCTGTCCGGGGATAGCGCGCTCACCGATGGGCTGAACATAGCCTACACGACCATCAGGCTGCAAGGCTACAGTGGTCAGATAGGTCCATGCCTTCTCTACGACAGGCCAGTATTCGGTCTTGTTGAGCAATCCATTGTTGATACCCCAAAGCAAACCATAGGTAAAGAATGCCGTACCACTGGTCTCAGGACCAGGAGCATGGTCTTTGTCAAGCATGCTGCGAGTCCAGTAACCCTCGGGCTGCTGACAACTCTTCACCGCCTCAGCCATCTTGGTATATATCTGGACATACTCATCGCGATGTGCATCGTCAGCGGGCAGATCTTTCAACACCTTGGCAAATCCTGCCAGCACCCATCCGTCGCCACGAGCCCAGAAATCTTTACCGCCGTTGTTGGCCGTGTGCTTGGGATATACATATTTAGCATCGCGAAAAAACAATCCCGTCTCCTCATCGTACATGATGCTTTGTGCATACTTGAAGTACTCGTAGAGCTTATCCAAGTAGAGCTGATTACCTGTAATATTATAAAGTTTTGTCATCACCGGCATCACCATATAGAGTCCGTCGGCCCACCACCAATAGTCATTGTTGGGCGTACTCATTTGGTACTCCATAACTTCACGTGCACGAGCAATTTTTATCGTATCAGGATCTAAGTTATACAAGTCTGCATACGTTTGGAAACAGATCTGCCAGTCACCGAAAAGCACAAACTGAGGATGCTCGCCATAGTGATATACCCATTCCTCACGGTTTTCACTAGTTGCTCCATAATATTTATTATGCTCGGCCCAGCGCTTGGTATAGGCCAACTGTTCCTCATTACCCGTCAAGAAATATACCTCCATGTTACCCGTATGATAAGCTGCATTATCCCAAAACGGGCGTACCTCAGGGGTATTGTTCTCTTGCCAATAGGTATTCACTCGGTCAATGACCCCTAGCACCTCGTCCCTAGTGGGAGACTCATTCTTACAGGCTACAAGAGCCATGAACACTGTCAAAAAGATAAAAGTCTTCTTCATAATACAATCATTGTGTTTTATGTTTCATATTAGAATTTGCTTAGTTCTCATTCGGCTTATCTAAGAAGAGATCTAGAGTGAAGACACCTAAAGCACCTCAGATAATTCCAAAAGACAATAACACATATTAGCGATAAACACTAACATATTCTAAGGCAAAGGTAAAAGAAATATCTCGATTATCCTAATTGAGGTAACAGCTTTTCAAAACTGGTTTTATTTTTGTTATCATCCGCTGACATCATCCACAAGCAGAGCAGACTTTCAATCATATTAACACATGAGATATTATTACAATTATCCTGAAGATTCAAATTTGTCTAAAAAAAGGGAGATAATATAGCAGTTTACCCAAAGGATCTAAGGGAACCTATGTGAACCTTTAGGTCGCTGACCCAAAGGGGAAAAGCAAGGGGATGAAGTCAAGAATCCCGCGCAGGGCCGACGCGGAACCTTTAGGTCGCTGAAAGCAATGAGCGTCGGTTGCGACGGCAGCGCGGAGCATTAGCGTTGCTTGCGACAAAGGGGAGGTTTATCTCCCCCAGAGGAGCGTGCTTTAGCACCATTAACTTTAGTTTCCCCGAGGAGTCCTTTTTCACCATGAGACGTTTGAGAGATCCTTGCTTTTCCCCTACGGGCCAGCGACCTAAAG
>JAZONP010000029.1:0-12317 GCA_045654565.1 Bacteroidaceae bacterium | reverse complement strand
CCTACATGTTAGGCATTGGAAAGGTGGTAGAGTGGTCGATTACAGCGGTCTTGAAAACCGCCGTGCTGAGAGGCACCGGGGGTTCGAATCCCTCCCTTTCCGCAGAGAAGCGAGCAGCGAAAGTTGCTCGCTTTTTTTGTTGTATCCCCTCGAGCTCATTGAAGGTATAGAAGATATTGACTATTGCTTTATTCTGTGGATGTTATGTTGCTGGAGGGAGCTCCGAGAATGCTAAGCCCTCCTTTCTCGCAGAAAACATGCAGTAAGAACTTTTGTGATTAGAAGGTGGTAATAGTTAGGTTTATAAAGAAAAATGCTTTACCTTTGTTCTTACAAACACTGGTTGGAATTGTTATAGTGGTATGAACAAAGTAGAACTCAAGGTGCAGGACCTGTTGCAGAAGGCATCGAACGACAAGTTCTATATCGCTCTGCTCCGTGAGAAGGAGGGTACGCGCAGCTTGCCC
Organism: Bacteroidaceae bacterium; assembly: GCA_045654565.1. Lineage (GTDB taxonomy): Bacteria > Bacteroidota > Bacteroidia > Bacteroidales > Bacteroidaceae > UBA1189. The sequence continues at coordinate 11,850 of JAZONP010000029.1, read as the reverse complement.
ATCCTCGTGGGGCTGCTCGAGGCGCAAGCTATCGCCATGTATCTCCGTGAGGTGGCTACCGAGCGTCCCATGATGCACGATCTGTTGGCAGGTATGGCCGATGCCTTTGCTATCCACATCCGTGAGGTGCTGATATATAAGGTGAAGGGTGGCGTGTTCTATTCATACCTCGTGTGTGAGCAGTACGGCCAGTTGGTCAACGTGGATGCCCGCACCTCTGATGCCCTGGCCATTGCGCTGCACCGCCATTGCCCCATATACATCGATGAGGAACTACTCAACACCCAGTGCATGCGCGACGAGGGTGGGGGAGCCTACTCCATGCCCATCACGGTGATGAACACCGAGGTGCTGCGTGGCGTGTTGCAGACGGCCATCGAGCGTGAAGACTACGAGCTGGCAGCACACTTGCGCGACATCATCCGAGAGAGAGAAGAGGAGAAGAATTCTGAACAGAAACTCTAACTTTCAACTTTTAATTTTCAATTTTCAATTTTAACGAAGTGCACCTGTTTTACACCCCCGATATTGCTGCTACGCATGAACTACCTCAGGATGAGGCCGCTCACGCTATTCGTGTGCTACGCCTCACCGAAGGTGACGAGGTGATGCTCACCGATGGTAAAGGCTCGTTCTACCGTGCCCAGATAGACATGCTCAGCGGTAAGCGCTGCTATGTGCGCATCGTGGAGACCACCACGCCCGAGCCCTTGTGGCAGGGGCATCTCCATCTCGCCATGGCGCCGACGAAGAATATGGACCGTATAGAGTGGTTTGCCGAGAAGGCCACAGAGATAGGCTTCGACGAGCTCACCTTCCTCGACTGCCGTTTCTCGGAGCGCCGTGTGGTCAAGACCGAGCGCGTGGAGAAGATCCTCGTGTCGGCCATGAAGCAGTCGCTCAAGCCCACCCTCCCCACACTGAATGGCATGACTCCCTTCAATAAGTTTGTCGCACAACCCTTTGCAGGACAGAAATTTATCGCTCACTGCTACGAGGGCGACAAGGAACCTTTGATGCAGGCCCTCACACCTGGCGAGGATGCCCTCGTGCTCATCGGTCCCGAAGGCGACTTTAGCCCCGAAGAGGTGCAGCTGGCCATCCAGCATGGCTTCCGGCCCATCACCCTCGGCAAGTCGCGCCTCCGCACCGAGACGGCCGCTCTCGTGGCGGTACACTTGATGAACCTTACACATAGTTAAAAGTTAAGAGTGAAGAGTTAAGAGTTGCATTGCGAAACTTCTCTCTTCACTTTTCCCTCTTCCCTCAAAAATGCGTTACTTCATCACCCTCTCCTACGATGGCACAGCCTATCATGGCTGGCAGATACAGCCCAATGGCATCTCCGTGCAGGAATGCTTGGAGCAGGCTCTCACTACGCTCTTGCGCGAAGACACACCGGTGGTTGGTGCTGGGCGCACCGATGCCGGGGTGCATGCCCAGAAGATGATTGCCCACTTCGACACCGAGCAGGAGGTCGACTGCCTCCGCCTTGCCGATAAGCTCAACCGTCTGTTGCCGCAAGATATCGCCGTGCAACAGGTGCAGCCTGTGAGCGACGATGCCCATGCACGCTTCAGTGCTACTTCACGCACCTATCACTACTATGTGTCTACCGCCAAGGACCCCTTCAGCCGCCATCGCGCCATGCGCCTCTTCCATGCGCCCGACTTTGAGCGGATGAACGAGGCGGCCCGTCGCCTCTTCGACTATACCGACTTCACCAGCTTCAGCAAGCTACACACCGATGTGGCTACCAACAACTGCCGTATCATGCAGGCCCGATGGGAACAGGTGGGAGAGCACGAGTGGCGCTTCGTCATCCAGGCCGACCGCTTCCTGCGCAACATGGTGCGTGCCGTCGTGGGCACCCTTCTCGAGGTAGGCCGTGGCAAGATGAGCGTCGACGAGTTCTGCCGGGTCATCGAGAAGAAAGATCGCTGCAGTGCCGGTACCTCCGTGCCCGGTCATGCCCTTTTCCTTGTCGATGTTACCTATCCCTTTGAATTGAAGTGATTTGTCGCCACCTCTATGTGGTAGCAATAGGAGAAATGCCCCTTCGTGCGATGGGGTGTTTTGATAATATATTATTTGATTCTTTCGTGAGATACAATAATAGTGCCATTGTTGCGTTTCTAATATAACGTGCGCGTGAAGGCCAAGGCTGTGCACGGGTGATAACAGAGACGGAGTGAAGCACAAGATACTGATCATACTATTCGCTGTGATGGCTTTTGCGATGGGCGCAAAGGCACAAAGTACTGTGCAGCCTGTCGATACGATTCTCAATAAGGAGATGCGCTTTGCCGTGCAGAAGACCTCGCCCGACAATGCCGAGGACCTGGAGCGCAAGGCTGTCGACCTACGCAATCCCGAGAATATCACTACGGAGACCACCTACGATGACAAGACCCACATGTACATCGTGGGTAACAAGATAGGCGATTCGTATCTCTCGGTGCCCCTTTTGATGACTCCCGAGGAGTATGCGGCGTGGAGCATGCAACGCTCACTCGACGCCTACTTCCGTAACAAGAACCAGGAAGAGTTCGAAAAGGTGGGAAAGAAGGAGAAGTTCGACTTCACCGACATGCACTTTGACCTCGGCCCCGCGGAGAAGATCTTTGGTCCTGGGGGCGTACAGATCAAGACACAGGGTTCGGCCGAGCTGAAGTTCGGTTTCAATCAGAAGAGCATCGACAATCCTTCGCTGCCCATGCGCAGCCGCAACACCTTTGGCTTCGACTTCGACGAGAAGATTAACCTCAGCATCAACGGTAAGGTGGGCGACAAGATCAACCTCAACATGAACTACAACACTGAGGCTACCTTCGACTTCGACTCCAAGAAGATGAAGCTCAAGTACGACGGTAAGGAGGACGAGATCATCAAGCTCCTCGAGGCGGGTAACGTGAGCTTCCCCACCAACTCGTCGCTCATCTCGGGTGCCACCTCGCTCTTCGGTATCCGTGCCGACATGCAGTTTGGCAAGCTCTCGCTGCAGACCGTAGTGTCGCAGAAAACCTCTGAGTCTACCTCCGTGAGCACCAAAGGCGGAAGCCAGCTCACCGAGTTTGAGATTGACGTGGCCGACTATGACGAGAACCGCCACTTCTTCCTTGCACACTACTTCCGTGAGACCTACGACCGTAATATGGCCCAGCTGCCCACCATCATGTCGGGTGTGGTCATCACGCGTGCCGAGTTGTGGGTGACCAATAAGACGAGCAACTATGACAACCCACGCAATGTGGTTGCCTTTACTGACCTCGGTGAGCCCTCGCGCATCAGCAATCCTATGTGGACACCTACGGGTGAGCGCATGCCCAATAATACAGCCAATAGTCTTTACTATCAGATGGCCAACACCTACAATGCCATCCGCGACATCGACCAGGTGGGAGCCGTCCTGGGCGATATGCTTACGGGTAGCACCGACTATGAGAAGGTGGCCAATGCACGCTTGCTCACCCAAAGTGAATACACGCTGAACAAGTCGCTCGGCTACGTATCGCTCAAGTCTACGCTCAAGTCCGATGAGGTGCTGGCCATCGCCTTCGAGTACACCTATGCTGGCAAGACATACCAAGTAGGTGAGTTCTCGACCGACAAGAAGGAGGGTGGGGAGGCGCTGTACGTGAAGCTCTTGAAGTCTAACAGCTCATCGCCTGCCAACGCCACTTGGGACCTCATGATGAAGTACGTCTACTACCTGGGCGCCAACAGCATTACCTCCAAGGACTTCCGTCTCGATATCCAATATGAGAGCGACAGCACGGGTACTAACCTTACCTATCTGCCCGAAGGCAACTTGAAGAGCCGTACGCTCTTGCAGCTCATGAACCTCGACCGCCTCGATGCCAAGCAGAATGCCAACCCCAACGGCTTCTACGACTATGTCGAGGGCTATACCGTGCAGTCATCGACAGGCCGCATCATCTTCCCTGTGGTGGAGCCCTTCGGTGCTCACCTGCGTAAGGTGATAGGCAATGACGTGGTGGCCGACAAGTACGTGTTCGAGGAGCTCTACGACTCCACCAAGACCACCGCCAAGCAGATTGCCGAGAAGAACAAGTTCCTCCTCACGGGCGAGCATGCCGGCTCGGGTGGCAATGTCATCCAGCTCGGTGCCTACAACGTGCCTCGCGGTTCGGTGAAGGTGACGGCTGGTGGCGTCACGCTCACCGAGAACAGCGACTACACCGTCGACTACACCATGGGTACGGTGACCATCATCAACCAGAGCATCCTCGATGCGGGTACCCCGGTGAACGTGTCTATGGAGAGCAACACCGTCTTCAATATGCAGCGCAAGACCATGCTTGGCATGAACTGGGCCTACGACTTCTCCAAGGACTTCAAGTTGGGCGGTACGCTCATGTACCTCAACGAGAAACCCCTCACCAGCAAGGTGTCGATGGGCGACGAGCCCTTGAAGAACACCCTCTGGGGCCTCAATATGGCATGGAAGCATGAGAGCCAGTGGCTCACCAACATGCTCGACCTGTTGCCGGGCCTCCATGTGACGCAGCCCTCACGCATCAACTTCACCGCCGAGTTTGCCCAGCTCATCGCCGGCGTGTCCAATCAGGTTCAGGGTAGCGCATCATATATTGATGACTTCGAGAGTAGCGAGAGCGGCATCGACATCAAGTCGCCCAGCGCATGGATGCTCGCGGGTATACCCTCGACACAGCCCTATGCCAACCTTACCGACGACATACGCACGGGCATGAACCGCGCGCTGATCAACTGGTACAGCATCGACCCGCTCTTCACGCGACGCAACTCGTCGCTCACACCAGCGCATATCAAGAGCGACCTCGATCAGCTGTCAAACCACTACGTGCGCGAGGTCTACGAGCGTGAGCTCTTCCCCAACAAGGAGAGCACCTACGGCGAGTCGTCGACACTCTCGGTGCTCAACCTCGCCTATTACCCCGACGAGCGCGGACCCTATAACCTCGACACCAACCTCACTCCTGAGGGTAAGCTCACCAATCCCGAGCAGCGATGGGGAGGTATCATGCGCCAGCTCACGACGACCGACTTTGAGAGCTCTAACATCGAGTACATCGAGTTCTGGATGCTCGACCCCTTCATCTATAACCCCGAGGCCAAGGGTGGTGACTTCTACATCAACCTGGGTGAGGTGTCTGAGGATGTGCTGAAGGATGGCAAGAAATTCTATGAGAACGGTATGCCCGTGACCGAGCAGGAGGGCGCCTACGTGGAGACGCAGTGGGGTAGGGTGCCCACGGCGGCCAGCCTCGTCTATGCCTTCGACAACATGGCGGCCAATCGCGCCAAGCAGGATGTCGGTCTCAACGGACTGAGCAGTGAGGAGGAGCTTCTGTACCCCACCTACATGAACTACCTGGCCGACATCAAGAACCGTGTGAGTGCCGAGGCCTATGAGCGTATAGCTGCCGACCCGGCGGGCGACACCTATCACTACTACCGCGGCGATGACTACGACGACTTGCAGCTACCGATCCTTGACCGCTACAAGCGCTTCAACCACAGTGAAGGCAACTCGCCCTCGTCTGACAATACCGGTGGCTATGACAAGAGCGCCAAGACTACACCCGACGTGGAGGATATCAACCAGGACTACACGCTCGATGAGTATGAGAAGTACTTTGAGTACCGCGTGTCGCTGCGTCCGCAAGATATGGCTGTGGGGCGTAACTACATCACCGACATGCGCTCCTACCGTGCCAAGCTGCGCAATGGCAACACGGAGGAGGTCAAGTGGTATAAGTTCCGTGTGCCCATCGACAGCTACGACAGAGCGGTGGGCAGCATACGCGACTTTACCTCCATACGATTCATGCGTGTCTACATGACTGGCTTCAGCGAGCCTGTCATCGTGCGCTTGGCTACCATGGAGCTCATCCGTGGCACCTGGCGAAGCTATGACCAACCCATCTACTCGGCCGTCAACATGGCACCCAAGATGAGCGGCAACATGGTGGTGGCATCGGTCAATATCGAGGAGAACGGTGACCGCAAGCCGGTGAACTATACCATGCCTCCCGGCATCTCGCGCGTACTTGACCCCTCGCAGCCACAGCTCCGTCAGGACAATGAGCAGGCGATGAGTTTGCAGATCACCGACCTCGAGCCCAACGAGGCACGAGCCGTCTACAACAAGACCAACCTCGACCTGCGTCGCTACGAACATATACAGATGTATATCCATGCCGAGAACCTCGTCGATGCGGTCAATGAGGTGGAGGATGGCGAGATGACAGTGTTCGTGCGCCTCGGATCAGACTATAAGAGCAACTACTACGAGTATGAGATACCGCTCACCATCACCCCCGAGGGATACTACGATGGCAACACGACCAACGGCTGCAAGGCTGTGTGGCCCGAGGAGAACATGCTCGACATTGACTTCGCCAAGCTGACCGAGCTCAAGCTGCGCCGCAACATGGAGTCTAACACCAACCCCGAGGTGAGCAAGACGCGTATCTATAGCGAGTTTGACGAGGACAACCCCAAGAACCGCATCAGCGTCATCGGTAACCCCACCATAGGTAAGGTGAAGACAGTGATGGTGGGTGTGCGCAACAACTCTCGCTCGACCAAGGCTGTCGAGGTATGGCTCAATGAGCTGCGCCTCACAGGATTCAATAGCCAAGGCGGCTGGGCCGCACAGAGCGCACTCAACGTGCAGCTCTCCGATGCGGGTAGCGTCAACATGAGCGGACGGGCCGAGACGGCTGGCTTCGGCGGACTGGAGCAGGGCGTGAGCCAGCGTCGACTCGATGACTATTACCAGTATGCCGTGACGACAAACTTCGATCTCGGACGATTCTTCCCCGAAAAGCTCAAGCTCAACCTGCCACTCTACTACTCGTTCCAACAGGAGAGGACCTCGCCCCTGTATAGCCCCTTCGATACGGACCTCTACCTCGACGATATGCTCGAGACACTGCCCGATATGGAACGCGACTCGCTGGCGTCAATAGCCAACCTCGTGACGACGTCGAAGAACTTCAGCTTGAGCAACGTCAAGATGAACATCTCCAGCAAGAAGCCCATGCCCTACGACCCTGCCAACTTCAGCTTCGGATTCTCTCGCAGTGTCAAGGACAACTCGGGCAACACCACCCAGTATCAGCACCAGCTCACGTGGCGTGCCGTGGCAGGGTATACCTATGCACCGGCCATGAAGCCCTGGCAGCCCTTCAAGAACCTCAAGGGCAAGTCGAAGTGGCTCGACGTGTTCAAGGAGATCGGCATCAGCCCCCTACCGCAGAGCGTCGCTCTGAACATGGAGATGAACCGTAACTACTTCGAACTGCAGACACGCGACCTGCAAGGCTCGTTCGGTGGAGTGGGGATACCGGTGACCTTCTCGCAGGAGTTCATGTGGAACCGCAACTTTGCCATCAACTGGTCGCCCCTGAAGGCACTGAAGGTGAACTTTAACAGCGCCACCAATGCAGAGATCGAGGAACCCTACATGCCTGTCAACAAGGCACTCTATCCCGATGAGTTTGCCTTCTGGAAAGACTCCGTCCAGCATAGCCTGGCACAGATGGGACGCTCACTCGACTATCGCCAGACCTTCAGCGCTTCGTATCAGGCACCCTTCAGCAAGCTGCCCTTGCTGGACTGGACCTCGCTGGATGCCAACTTCAGTTCGTCGTACAACTGGGACCGAGGCGCAACACTGGCCAATGGCGCGACCTATGGCAACACCATAGCCAACCAGCGCTCGCTCACCGTGAATGGTAAGCTCAACTTGGAGAACCTATACAATAAGGTGGACTTCCTCAAGGAAACGAACAAGAAGTTTGCCTCTTCGAAGGGCAAGAAGAGCACAGTGAAGAAGTCGACCAAGAAACCCAAGAAGTTTACCCAGGAGATCATGATACTCCCCGACAGTACCTACACCATCAAGCATGGGCAGAAGAGCAAACGCCCCGAGGTGGCTTCGCGCACCAAGGACGGACGCCCCTACAAGGTGAAGTATAAGGTGGTGGATGAGAATACCATTGCACTCACTGGACTCGATACGGCGAAGGTGAAACTCACCATCGGTCCGGGCCCGGACATCACGGAGCTCCCTTGGTACAAGGCGGCACAGTATACGGCACGTGGACTGATGCTCGTGCGCAACATCTCGGGTACATACAAGAATGCCTACTCGATGGCATTGCCTGGCTTCATGCCCGAGGCAGGTAAGCTGTTCGGACAACGCCAGCAGGGCGGGCTCTATGCCCCTGGATGGGACTTCGCCTTCGGATTTACTGGCCCCGACTATCTGCATCGCGCACACGACAATGGCTGGTTGCTCGACAATGACAGCGTAGCCTATGCCTCTACCTCGAATGCCACGGAGGAGCTGCAGCTGAAGGCCACCATCGAGCCTGCACGCGACTTTAAGATAGACCTCAACGCCTCGTGGGTCAAGAGTAATGCGCGTAACACGCAGTTCATGTATGCCGGCATGCCCGAGACACGTACGGGTACATTCAACATGACTACCATCACCATCGGCAGCGCATTCGAGCGCCGTAAGGCAAGCAATGCCTACCACTCGGAACGCTTTGCCGACTTCGTGCAAGGACTCGAGACGGTGCAGCGTCGCGTGCAGAGCCAGTACGATGGAGCCACCTATCCCGCAGGTACAGCGCTGGAGGGTATGCCCTTCGATCCCAAGCATGGTGGAGTGGGCAAGTACTCACCCGATGTGATGATACCCACCTTCTTGGCTACCTATGCCGGAGGTGATGTCTCCAAGACCTCGCTCAACCTCTTCCCCTCGATGCTGTCGATGCTGCCCAACTGGCGCGTGACCTATAGCGGACTGAGCAAGCTGTCCATATTCAAGAAGTACTTCAAGAGTGTCAACATCAACCACTCCTACAAGAGCGTCTACTCGGTAGGTTCATTCAATACCTACAGCACCTATATGGAGTATATGAATGGTATCGGATTCATCCAGGATGTCACCTCGGGAAGCCCCATCCCCTCATCGATGTTTGACATCTCGGCAGTGAGCATCAACGAGCAGTTCTCACCCCTCATCGGTGTGGATGTGACTATGCTTAACAATATGACCTGCAAACTGGAGTACCGCAAGTCGCGTGTGATGAACCTCAGTATGACCTCGGTGCAGCTCGTCGAGACCAACTCCGATGACATCGTCTTTGGTGTGGGATACAAGCTCGTCAATGTAAAACTCTTTGGCGTAGGCAAGCGTCCCGCTGCCAGCGGAGGTAAAGGCCGCGTGAGCAACGACCTCAACTTGCGTGCCGACTTCTCATGGCGCGACCAGAGCGCGCTGTGCCGCGACATACAGGCTGTCAGCACCCAGGCCACCAGCGGAAACAAGGCCATCAAGGTGTCGCTCTCGGCCGACTATACCTTCTCGCGCATGCTCACGCTCAATGCCTACTTCGACCATCAGACCAACATCCCCGTCGTGTCGGCATCGGCGTACCCCACATCGACCAACGATTTCGGTATCTCGCTGAAATTCTCGCTGACGAGATAAAGAAAATCCCCGGCACCACTCACGTGGAATCGGGGAGTTAAAGGAGTTAGATGGAGATATACTCCGCTTCGCTTCGTTTAAGGTAGATAAAGGCCATTAGTATTATATACGGTGTATGAGTTATTTCGAAACTCCATTGCCCGAAGATGAGTACAAGAGCGATGATGAAGTGCAAACCGAACTACCTTTCTTGCGTACACCTGTACACCTTTGTACACTACTTTTCAAACCCTTATAGATTTAAATAATTAATTCAAAAATTTAAAAAATATAATTATTTATTATATCCCATATACCTTTCAGAAACACTGTACATAGGTGTACAGGTGTACGCAACCTTTTAGCACACGCATTGACAACAAGTATCAGGAATAGATAACAATGAGAAGTGGAAATCAGAGCCTTTCAATAAGAAAAAACTCTTTGTCCGTTAGAAAAATCAGAGCCGTCTGATAGAAAAATCGGACGGCTCTGATTTCATCTATTCAAAAATGTATATTGAATCCTATAGAAACACCGCAATCCAGAATGCCGTCTCTCATTTCGTTCTCTTCGTCATATCTGCTCACCCAACCCGTTTCATGAATTCTCATGAAGAAGCCTGTATACTCATCGATACGATATTCATATTCAAATGAGAGATAGCCGCTAAGACCATCCTTCGTTTCCTTTGCGGCATTGGGTATAGCAGACCCTAATCCTCCGATATGTACAAACATATATCCTATACCAAAAGATGTCTTCAATGCATGTTTTCTATATACGTTGCATATATTGAGTGTAGGGGTAATGTTGTGTAGCTGCATATTGATATTTGCCCAATAAGCTTGCCACGATGGTCCTTCAGTAGCCGTAACACGAGAGAAATGTGCCGTATAGTTCACTCCGAATCCTAACCGTTTGCCTACAGGAAGATAAGTGTATGACAACTCAACTCCTGCACCATGCTTGAGCTTGTCTACATCCAGTCCTCCTGCATATATATTGCTTATGATATAGGAGTACCCTGCACCTACATGTACGGTGTGGGGCGGCATCTGGATCTTCTCTTGTTTCTCTTCCTCCTGTACATTTTCTATGATGGCCGATGGCTGCAATTGGCAATGCGATTCCGCAACCGCGCGATGTAATGGACAGCCTGCCACAAGTAATGCCAGTGAGAGGCTCTTAAGAAAATGGGGGTGTTTCATATACCTTCAGGTGCAGATTTATCTGTTGACTTATTCATATCTCTTCATCACCTCTTCATAGGGTGGCCACATCTTCATATCGCGCATGGCTTCGGTGGGTGGGAAGGGGATGTGAAACTGAGACTCGCAACCGTCATCTGCAATTGAGAATCTAACGACATCATCGTAGCTGAGATCATAACGGACGATATAGTTGTTATTTCCCTTTATCTGATTCCACGGATAGCAGTACAAGGAGTCTGCATGCATGACAAATACTGATAATATACCTTCGGGCAAGTGCTCTTTTCGGCTGAATAGCTTCTTGAACCCGTTAAGATCTGTAGGGTATTCAAATGTTGCCAAACCGCCGTTGGGAGATATTGGACCCTCAATCAATTCATACATATTCGCACCATTAGGTGTGGGGTTATCAGGCAATAATGTATCGGGGTATGCCGAAGTGTTCGCTGCTGAACTTGCCCAATACACACTGATATTGTGCCCCGAATTGTTAACAATACTAGTGTAAGTCGATGTGAAATCATCTATAGGACATCCTGTAAGCATCAATGATACCACAACGAGTATTGATAAATGTTTTGTTTTCATAAATCAGTCATTTAGTATAAACCATATTCTATGGGAAATTTCCACTTTATCTTAGCCCAATCAACTCCTTCACGCTTACCGAAATAATTATTAGCCAGTCTATTAGCCCAGACTTCAGACCATGTGAAAATTACACACGGAACCCAATCTCTTTGTGAATATTCGGCGTTATGTAACGGACAGCCTGTCAAAAGTAATGCCAAGGAGAGGTTCTTTAGGAAATTGTGATGTTTCATATACCATCAGAGACTTATTCATACCTCTTCATCACCTCTTCATAGGGTGGCCACATCTTCATATCGCGCATGGCTCCGGTGGGTGGGAAGGGGATGGTGTGATTCTTAAAACTTCTGACATCTCTCTCAGATAGATCATAGCGGACGAGGATGTTATAGCTGTCACGAATCTCCTCCCATGAATACTTGCGTATCGTGTCGGCATGAAAAACAAAGACAGATAACCTTGATATGTTCTCAAAGAGATAGTCTATTGGGTTAGGATCCCAATCTCCAACATTAGCGCAGTCTCCGACGGAGATTATATTTGACATTG